>DAOVSY010000205.1 GCA_030633365.1 Spirochaetaceae bacterium
TAATACTGGAATATGCAGAAACAATTAAAGTTAGAATAAGAAGTATTATACCAAATAAATCCATAATCCCAACAGATTCCAGTATTTGTCTACCTGAAACTATAAAAATAATTCCAGATATACCCATTAAAATTGTAAAAAGCTTTTTTCCTGTCAGCTTGTCATTTCGTAAATGAATATGCGTAATAATAGCTGTAATAAGTGGAGATGTCCCAAATATAAGCGCAGCAATAGATCCTGGTATAAGATCAATTCCACTATTGTATAAACCATACATCAGTACTGTCTGTAAAATCGACAGTTTAAAAATAAACCACCTATTACTCCATAGTGTTTGCATGTACAAACGGATGTGCCCGCTAAATGGTATAAGAATAATTCCTGCAAGAAAACATCTTATACCCGCAAGAAAAAAAGGTTCAGCATGAGCAAGTCCTATTTTAAGGCCTACAAAAGAGGTTGACCAGAGTAAACTTGCAACTAAAGCTTTTAATACTACTGAATGCTTTTTTATAATCAAAAAATTAATCCCAATTACAGAAACTATATTTTAAACCACTTTTCAAAATCATGAATTGTAGGAGCAGCCCATGTCTTATGAACATATTCACCACTTTCATCATGATAATAATAATCCTCCGCCCACTCCTTTCTGTTCTTTATTACTGTCTCAACTGAATCCAATATATAATCAAGCTCTTTATTACTCATTGTAGGATGAAATGATATACGAACCCAGCCAGGTTTAAGCGAAAGATCTCCATGATCAATCATTTCTGTTATTTTTTCGGATTGAACCTTTGTAACATGAAGAAGATAATGTCCGTAAGTTCCGGCACAGGAGCAACCACCCCTAACCTGAATACCATAGCGGTCATTTAGCATACGAACAATTAAATTGTGATTCATGTCCTCAACATTAAAAGATATCACTCCTATTCGCTTATCATTATTATCACCAAGAATATTGAGTTCCGGTATTTTTCTAAAACAAGCAAGAGCTTTCCCCATCAATTCGGTTTCTCTTTCTGCAATAGAGGCTACTCCCATCGAATTCTTAAGATCAATTACCATTGCAGCTCTCATTGCCTGAAGAAATCCAGGGGTACCGCCATCCTCTCTGGCTTCTATATCTGCATGATAGCTTCTTTCACCCCACCTGTTGGTCCAGGATACAGTTCCTCCTCCGGGATTATCCGGAATTTTAGAATTATATAATTTTGAATTAAACACCAGAACTCCAGAAGTACCAGGCCCTCCCAAAAATTTGTGAGGAGAAAAAACTATTCCATCAAGATAACCATCAGGATCATTTTCAGGATGCATATCTATATCAACATATGGTGCTGATGCAGCAAAATCTATAAAAGAGATCCCTCCATGGCGATGCATTATTCGGGACAACTCTCTATAGGGAGGGAAAAGCCCTGTAACATTTGAACATCCTGAAAAAGCGCCAATTTTTATTTTTCTGTTTTTATATTTTTCAAGCTGTATTTCAAGTTCTTCAGATCGGACCTTAAGATCATCAGTTGGCTGCAGTACAATTACATCTGCAATAGTCTCAAGCCATGAAGTATGATTGGAATGATGTTCCATATGGGTAACAAAAACAACAGGGTGAGAATCACTATGTTCTTTGGAAACCCGTTCGCAGGGAATACCATTTTCGAAATTTAAGGAATTAACCATGCAAGGTGCCTTTAGTCCCAGTATTCGCTGCAGCTTATTTATTACAGCGGTCATCCCTGCCCCTGCAGTAATTAGAACATCGTTCTCATCTGCATTTACATGTTTTTTAATTATTCTGTTAGCAAGATGATAGGCATGCGTCATGGCTCTGCCTGTTTCAGAAGATTCAGAATGAGTATTACCCACCATTGGGCCAATAACCTCCTGCATTCTCTTCTCTATTGGTCCATATAACCTACCGCTGGCAATCCAATCGGCATAGATAAGAGGAACTTCTCCATATGGGCCTTTGAATGTTTCATCAATTCCAATTATTTCTGCTCTGAATTTTGAAAAGTGTTTCTCTAAATTGGACATAATATCTCCTGAATAAAATATTTCCTCTAAAATTATTTCTTTTTGCTAATAACAACTCTGCAGACAGAATCACCCTTGGCAATAGTACTCTGCAAATCAAAATGAAAGGATGGGTACTGATCAACTATTCCCCGATCACCATCCATTGCAATATCACATAAATGATCAATATCCTTTTCATTATCAGTCTGCTTCATCCAACCACTAACAAGAGGACAGTAGTTCATCTCGATAATAAACTCATCTTCATTTAATTCTTTAATTTCCATATCAAAAACATCTCTTAGAGTATCATATGCAAAAGCTGTTCCAAACTCTTTTATACTCTCTGTATCCGGAAGTTTAACTGACCCATGAAATTGTCCACATTTAAAAACAGCAGTTCGTGCAAAATCATCCCATTCAAGTCCCTTTTTCTTAGCCTCATCAAGAAACAAATACATCCATGTTGCACGATGTTCAATACCATTTCGAAGCTGATCAACATGATCACCATGATCTTTAGCTTTATTAACTATTGCCATTTATTATCTCCTTTAATTCTGTTACTTCCAATTCCAAAGTTTTATGCATTGTCGTATAAATAATGTCTGCACTATTATAATAAAGATTTTTAAATGAACTCCAAAGTCTGGTAATATCCTCTTCAATTGTAGTTTCAGGATAAACTCTCGGTCTGTCAGATAAAGTAACACGTCTTATCAATTCTTCAATAGGTGTATCCAGAAGAATAATCTTTCCTGAATTTTTTAAGATATCAATATTCCATTCATATCTTACAGTCCCGCCTCCAAGACCAATAATACCATTATCATAATCTGTGAATTTTTTACAAATTGTGTACTCAAGTTCTCTGAATTCGACCCAACCCTTTTCCTGAACCAGTTTATGAAAAGAGTATCCCAAAATTTTATCCATCTCTCTATCTAAATCATAAAATGGACGATTCAACTCTTTTGCCAGTTGCAATCCGATCGTAGTTTTTCCGGAACCTATCATTCCACTTAAGTATATATTCATTTTTTTTCCTGTTATTCTCTACTTATAACTAATTTACAGGATTCACATCCTTTGGCAATTGTATCTTTTAACTCCATGGCAATACCATCATGGCCATCTGCACGTCCTCTGTCACCATCCATTGCAATATCACAGTAAAGATCAACTATTTCAGGAGATAATCCTAATTTTTTCCAGGACTCTACTAAAGGACAATAGCCCATCATCTGTATTGCCTGGTCATCATCATATTCTATTTGTGAGGAAAATACATCGGCAGACCCCTTTTCTTTATGTCTGATTACCCAGCTTTTAGGCTCAAAAGAATCAGGATCTTTTTTTGCTTTCATAAGGCCATATTTATGTATTGCAGCCCTGGATATTTCTTCCACCTTTTTTTCCGGCAGATGTTTTGAAAATTCATCATATAAAAGTGCAAACCAGGTTGCCCTGTCCTCAATTGCAGCACGTATTTTTCTTAACATCTCTTCTTTTGGTACCATATCTTTACTATTGTCCTTCATACTTACAAACCTTCCTTTAGGCGATTATGAATAGTCGTCGCAGCGTTTATATATTTTTCAAAAACCATAAATTGCTTAAGATAAACTTCGTGCAATTCTGCATTTGGCTTGTAAACTTCTAATGGGAATATCCAATCAGCAGAAGCTTCTGAAAGAGTTAAACTGCCAGAAATCCCTTTCCTGCAAAAAATTGCAGTACCCAGAGATGTTGCCTCTGTGTCTTTCAAAACTGTTTGTGGCAAACCAGTGACATCTGCTCTTATCTGATTTAAAATTTCTATTGAGGCTCCTCCCCCAACAACATTTATAGACTCAGGAAATAGACTGCTTTCATTCATAACCTGAAGAAGCCGAAGGATTCTAAAAGAGATTCCCTCAAAAAGTGCCCGAACAATATGTTCAGGTTTATGAAAATGGTTTAACCCGACAATAGATCCTGTGAAACTATCGTTCCAGTATGGAGCTCGTTCACCGGATAATCCAGGAGTAAAAATAAGACCTTCTGCACCAGGCTTAATATCTTTAACTTTTCCAATAATCTTCTTAATATTCCAATTAAAAAGACTGGAAATTCTATTTAAAGTCCCTCCGGACATTCCCATAGCACCACCAACAACATAAGAACTTTTGACCATTCCATTATTAATACTCAAAACTGAATTCTTATTATTTACAAGGTGCTCAGTCTTCATCATTAGAACATCAGTTGTACCAGAAACAAGTACAGCCTTACCTTGTCCAAGAATCCCTCCACCATACATTGCTGTTGTACCATCCGAACTGCCATTAATTACAGGTATTCCTACAGTCAATCCTGTTTTCTGGCTGCATTCCCTGGATATATGTCCAACAATTTCTTCTGCAGATTCCCCATCAGGAAACAAGTCTTTGCTTATATTTAAAACAGAACTAATCTCTTCATCAATTTTTCCGGAACCTATATTATAAAGAAATGTATAATTAAGATGAGCATAATCAGTGCCTACCCTTCCGGACAATCTTCTTACTATCTCATCTTTTAAACCAATTATCTTTTTTATTCTCTTATAATTTGCCTCTTCATTTTTTCTAAGCCATAGAATTTTTGGTGCCAGCAGTTCCGGGCTAAGTCTTCTGCCGGTTTTACTGTACAAGCTGGATTCATCCAATAATTCTCTAATTTCATTTGCTTCTGATCCAGCACGGTTATCCATCCAGGTAATAGCAGGCCTTAGGGGCTCATTTTTACTGTCCAGAAACACATACCCCAACATGGAACTGACACCAACGGCATCTATAAGCTCATTAGGGTTTTTACTAATTTCATTTTCAATAACACGAACAACAATGCTCCATACATATTCACAATTAAGTTCTGCAGAAAAACCATTAATATCTACTTCCACAGTTTCTCTGGAACGGGAAATAACCTGCCCATTATTAGAAACTATAGAAGCACGACAACTGGATGTACCAAAATCAATGACAAGAAAACTCATTATTAAATACTACCTGCTTATTAATAGCTTTTTGATCTGTATCACATTTTCTACTTAAAAATTTTTCCTCTCTAATATATTAGAACAAACTAACATAAAAAGCCTCTTATAGATTTCCTTTTGCAGTATCTACTATTGCAGAAATAGAAAACGGATCCATATGCCCTGGACTACTGCAGCCATTGGCAAGGAAAAAACGTGAATCACCACCCATGGTCATGCCTTCCCTGGTATTATTAATTAAGTATGCTGTGGTCTTTCTTGTCATAGAAGTATTGTCCAGTCCACCCATGACACAACCCTTAAATTCTTCCTTCATTTCTGAAAGAGAAGGATTTCCTGAGACTCTATCCTCCCAGCTCATGATAGAAACAGGGAAGTCCAATATATCTTTTGTATAAATAGAATGGCCATGAATGTGAGCTGTATTCATAACTCCAAGATCCTTAACTGCATCAAAGACTCTCATTGCAAAGGGTTTTTCAAATTTTAGAAAATCTTCTCTGCTCAATTGATCACTGCTTGCAAGAACAGAAAGGAAAATACCTGCTGACCCTGCTTTTATA
>DAOVSY010000089.1 GCA_030633365.1 Spirochaetaceae bacterium
ATAATTCCTTACAATATAAAGAATTATATTTTTTACTTATATTATTGGAATATTTAAATCATTACTATGTGCTATTTTTACCCTATGTGTCATTTTAACTTTTCTTATGTGTCATTTTTACTCTATAACATAATTCTAATCTTTTATCAGTTCAACCAGTTGAAAATCTTCTATACCTGCAGAAAAACCTTCATCAAAATCTATATGCATCTCCAAAGCATTATGGAGACTTACACGTACCAACACCTCATCAAATACCAACCCTCTTAGTCCCGGTACTTTTATCTTAACAATTTGTTTGTCTTTTACTCCAAAGTCCTCTGCATCATTTGTATGCATATGAATGTGTCTTTTTGCAGCAATCACACCTTTATCTAATTTTACTTTTCCAAAAGAACCTGTTATTACTGCACCAGGAGTATTATCAATTTCACCTGAATTTCTTAAAGAAGGAGTTATTCCCAGTGTTAATCCATTTGTAAATGATATTTCCAACTGTGTATAATCTCTTGCAGGGCCAACTACAACAATATCTTTAATATTTCCGTCTTTTCCTGTGGCTGTAACTCTTTCATTACAGGCAAATTGTCCTGGAATTGTCAGATCAAACCATTTTGTAAGCTGATATCCCTTACCAAAGAGTTCGTCTATATGTTTTTCAGTTAGATGAATATGAATATCTGATCGTGCAATTGGCAGCATTGTTTTCATTTGGCTTCCTTTTTGTAAATTTTAATCTTTTCTCTCATAGATCATAAACTTTGAAGGGAACTCATTAACCTGATCTGCTGCTATTTCCTTTGAACTAACAAGCTTCCATTTATTTTTAGTATCTAATTTTGGAAATTTAATTTTCTTTCCTGAGTCTGAACTATCAGTGTAAATAATGTTCAGATATATACGGTCTGCTATTTGTTTCTCTGCTGCAGTATATATGCTTCCACCACCGGTTATAAATATCTCACTTTCTTCAGCCTGGGGTTTAATGGTTAATATTGCCTCAATTGAACCAATTACATCCTCTTTTGGTAGATCGAACTCTTTACAGGGCTTTCGGGAGATAACAACTATACGATTCCCTTTTCTTGAATGATCTGCTGAAGCATATGTATTGCTTCCCATAATTATGGTATGCCCTGATACTTTCTGCAGATAATAATTTTTATCAGCCAACTGCCGTTTCCATGGAAGTCTGCCGTCAATAGCAAGATTCTGTTTGTCATCAACTGCAGCAATCATACTTATTACAGGTTTCTTTTTATCTAAGTTCATTGTTACTCCTGATTACATATATGTTAGGGATTGCAGAGGAAATCCCGCACCGTTATTGTATGTCCGTGTAGAGACGTAGCATGCTACGTCTGTACCCAGAATATCTAATTGTGATCCAGTTAAATATTTACGGGAGGAATTGGAACGAAAAGCCCGGCCCTGTGTAGGTGCAAAAAAAATTTGCTCCTACACAGGGTAACACCCAACAATGAACAGTCATCCAAAAATCAAACCGGAATAACACCCTTTTTAATAATTATATTTCCATATTTAGTTGTCTCACCTGTCATTAAAATAGCATAGGCAGTTTTACTTCGATCATAAAACTCAAAACGTTCCAGCTTCCCTATAGTAGAAGTTTCAGGATAATATTTATCAATGACGGCCCTGTAAGATTTTTCAACAGCTGGGTCCGGTGTATCATTTGAAGGAACAGCCATCATTTGGACTGGATTACTAACATACGAATCCAGTGTAAATAAGGGCAATATCCCATTCAGAATATCTACTACACCTATTCCATCAGCACGAATGACAAGTGGGTTCATTGTATCACCTGGATAAAAAGCATCTGCAATTACAAGCTCATCTCCATGCCCCATTCTATAGAGATGGAACAGCAGCTCCGGACTTAAAAATTTAGAAATTCCTTTTAACATAATTTTCTCCCTAAGTTATTTTTTAAAACCATATAATGGACCAAAATTCGCACAGGCTCTATAGTCGGAACCTTCTTTATCCATACCAAATGAAGCCCAGGCAGAAGGTCGGAAAATTTTATCCTCATCTACATTATGCATATTTACAGGTATTCGAAGTATGGAAGCCAAAGCTATTAAATCTGAGCCAATATGACCGTAGCTTATTGCACCGTGATTAGCACCCCAGTTAGCCATAACAGAATAGACATCCTTGAATGCACCTTTACCGGTGAGGGACGGAGCAAACCATGTAGTAGGCCAGGTTGGATTTGTTCGTTTATCGAGAACATCGTGAACTTCCTGTTCTATTTCCACTGTGTAACCTTCAGCTATTTGCAGAACGGGTCCCTGCCCTTTTACCAGATTTATCCGTGACATGGTTACAGGCATATTCCCTTTTGTAAGAAAATCAGTTGAGTAACCCCCGCCTCGAAAATAGCCAAGATCCGCAGGACAGAACTTTGTAGCCTCCAGGGATTTTTTAACATCCTGTTCAGTAATATCCCAAAACTGTTTCATTACAGGCTTACCATCTACAGACATCTCACCTGCACCATCCAGTGCCGTTGAACCGGAATTGATTAAGTGTATTAAACCACCTGCACCCTTTCCTGTTAAGGTCTTTCCTGTAGCTTTTTTAACTGCTTCTGCACTCCAGTAAGTTCTTACATCGGAAAAAATTTGAGCTGTACCTGTTAAAAGGTGCCCAAAGAGCATTGTTGCTCCATTTAGACTGTCATTTTCTGTTGCAAAGACAAAGGCCTCTCTAATACCATTCCAGTCAAAGGAGGTATTAAGGATGGTTTCCATAAAGTCACCATTCGGCATAAAATCTGTCCAGTGCCGCTGTCCCTGAAAACCTGCTGCAATGGCATTATGACCCAGAGCTTCCTCGCCCCAGCCCATATCTTTAAGAACAGGGTTCCCAATCATTAAATCTCTTGCAATAAGGGTCATTTTTACAGAAGTTTCCCATTCCTTATCTTTTTCTTCTCTGGAATGCTGATTTTCGGATTTATTAGGATCGTCACCTTCGGCGCAGTTTTCTTTTGTCCAGGCCATTGCCTTCTCAAACTCATCCTGATCGAAAATATCAAGATTTAATCTGCGGATAAATTCACTCATGTCTACATATTCATTTCTCATTCCAAGATAATCCTGAAAGAAATCCTCATTTACAACTGAACCAGCAATTCCCATAGAAACAGATCCCAATGAAAGATAGGACTTCCCTTTCATAATAGAAGCAGCTAGTCCAGCACGTATAAAGGTAAGTATCTTTTCTTCAACATCCTTTGGTATTCCAGTATCATCGGACTCGGTAACTTCTCTGCCGTAAATACCAAAAGCAGGCAGACCTTTCTGATTATGTCCTGCAAGAACGGCTGCCAGATAAACAGCACCTGGTCTCTCGGTACCATTGAAGCCCCAGACAGCCTTGGGACGAAGTGGATCCATATCCATTGTCTCTGTTCCATAACACCATGCAGGTGTTACAGTCAGTGAGACGCCGACACCTTCTTTGTCAAACTTTGCAGCGCAGGCTGCAGATTCCGCTACTCCGCCAATTGTTGTGTCTGCAATAACACAGATAACTTTTTCTCCATTGGGATATCGTAATGTTCCGGATATTAATTCTGCTGCAGCTTTGGCCATATCATAAGTTTGTTTTTCGAGAGATTCTCTTACACCATCCAGACGGCCATCGATGGTTGGTCTTATTCCTATTTTAGGGTAATCATCCTGTAATCTATTTTTAGTATTCATATATTTCTCCTTTGATGATCTATAATGTAATCGTTTACATTATAGATCAGGAAGTGCCAGCACACAAGGTCACTTCGATACATTTTTGCTGAAACAAAAACACTCAGTGACCGGATACAATATTTCCATGCTGATCGCCTCCACTCTTTGAGTGATTGTTGTCTCGATACATTTTGCTAGGGCAAAACACTAGACAACCAGTAGCAACTGCGGACCTCGAGTGATTGCGAATTTTATTAAAACTCTATCTCTACTAAAATACAAAGCAAGAGTATCGAGAGGTTACCGCATTCTGGATATTTTAAGATCAGTCTGAAGTTGTATTGTTTTATAAGGATCATTCTGATCTCCTTCAATACGATTTAATAGAAGCTCTGCAGCTTTACTGCCTATCTCCTTTACTGGCTGGGCAACTGTAACACTTGCATAACCAAGAATTGATGATAGTTCAAGATCATCAAAACTGCCTATTCGTGGACTGTTATCTGGTTTATACCCATTGGCAATTAGATATTTTATAGCACCCATATGCATAAAATCGTTGGCAATAAATACCTGTTCGGGTGGATTCTGCATTTCCATAATCTGCTTCATAAGCTTAAAACCACTGTCTACATGAAAATTTCCAATAAGGACAAGAGAATCATCCTTTTCCAGACTGAACTCTTCTAAAGCCTTAAGATACCCTTCATAACGTTCACGGGCATTGCTCAACTCCAAAGAACCACCTATAAAAGCTATACTATTCTGATCCCTTGCAAGAAGATAGGAAACTGCCAGATAAACACCTTTTTGATTATCTACTACGACAGAATCGGCTTCAAAATCTCCAGTCAACCGATCGGCAAAGACAACAGGGATTCCTGCATCTGTTAGAATTTTAAAATGGCTGCCTGAATTTGAAGAAGGTATTATTATTACACCATCTACAGATTTTTCTATTAATAATTCAGCCCGGCGTGCTTCCTCTTTAACAGATTCATTTGTGTTACAGATTATTAGACTATAACCGGATTTCTCCAGAACCTCCTCGATACTCCGGGCAATGTTCATAAAAAAATCATTTGCAATTTCCGGTGTAATAAGACCAATAGTTTTACTGCGACTTGTCTTAAGACTTCTGGCAATAGTATTTACCCTGTAGCCGCTACTGGTTATAGCTTCCTGAACCCTGGATCTGGTTAACTGCTTTATACCTGCTTCATTATTTACTACCCTGGAAACTGTGGCTGTTGAAACCCCGGCTATCTTTGCAACATCTTTAATTGTAACTGCCATATCTACACATCCGTTAAAATATTATATATTTATTCTATCATGTATAGAATATTTGAGACAGTCGGAAAGGTAGAAACAAGTAGGGGCGGGTTTGAAACCCGCCCCTACAAAATTCAAATTGTTAAATAAAAATCAATCGTAGAGTAAACCTTTGATATCAGCATCATCCATATTGTCTTTGTCATAGAATTTTGCACCAGTATCTACATCTGCAACACTTTCACCTTTGTAAGCTTTATATGCAAGCTCAACTGCAAGATATCCAATCATATAAGGATCCTGTGTAATAGAGCCAAGAAAGTATTCATTTCTTACTGCGCCTTTCTGAGCAGCACCGGCATCAAAACCAATTGCTACAAGTCCAGGATATTTTGAAGGCATATCTGCACCATCATTGGTTGCAGCTAATAAACCTTTTACAGTTGCTTCATTGGAACAGAAAATACCAAGAACATTATCACTTTTAACTTTATTAAGAACTGCAGTAGCTGCAGCTGTTGTATCAGTCATAGAAGCTGAAGCAGGAACAACCATATAAATAGCAACTTTGTCACCACTTGTTGGGTTTTTACTGTCAATATATGCTGTATTCCCCATTACTCTTATATCACCAGCACTCAAACCTGTTTTGGAAATAATAAGATCTACCATAGTGTCTCTAAAACCTTTACCACGGCTTAAAAGAGATTCACCGGCAGCATCCTGATTCATAACAACAATTGTTACAGGATTAGCGGATGTTGCACCTTCTATATCACCTTTAATAACTGCAAACATTTTTTCTGCAGCTAAACCAGCAGCATTAAAATTATCTGTAGAAGCATTTGCATAGATAGAACCTGCAGGAGCATTTGGAACTCCAGAGTCAAAACCTATAACAGGTATTCCCTTATCTTTAGTTGCCTGAAGCTGATCCAAAACTGATTCAGTATTCAAAGCTGCCAGAGCTATAGCAACAGGTTTTTTTGCCATTGCATTATTAAGCATCTCGACCTGATCCTGAACATCACTTTCTGAAGCAGGACCTTCAAAAGTCATATCAACATCATACTTTGCAGCTGCATCTTTAGCACCAAGTTTAACCTGCTGCCAGAAGTCATGCTGTTCACCTTTGGAAACCACTGCTATATATGGTCTTCCACCATCTTTCTGACCTGCTGCAAATGTGGGCAGAGCAAAAACTGTCAATAATACGAGTACCATAAGTACGACACCGATCTTCTTTGATATTTTCATATCATCCTCCTATAAATTAACCTGGAATTAGTTTTTCCCAGGCATTAAAACCTTAATAAACTACTTCTTGACTTTTACCTCTGAAGCTTTTTGGTTTCTGTAAATATCCAAAAGTACTGCTCCAATTACTACGACTCCTGTAAAAAAAGTCTGGTAATGAGCCTGTAGATCCATGGAAGGAAGCCCGGCTCTTAGAACACTCATTATAAAAACCCCAATAAGAGTACCAAAAATAGTTCCAATTCCACCAGAAAGAGATGTTCCACCAATGACTGCCCCGGCAATTGCATAGAGTTCAAAACCCTGACCCTGGGCAGGCATAACAGTTGTATAGACTGCTGCAAAAGCTATTCCACCAATACCGGCAGTGGCTCCAGCTACAACATAAGCCATCATTTCCCACTTCTGGACATTTACTCCAGAAAGTCTTGCAGCTTCCTTATTACTACCAATTGCAAAAATATATCGTCCCATTTTTGTTTTTGTAAGAATTAACCAGGCAATAAAAGCCACACCAAAAAGGACAATGGCACCTGTGGGTATTGAGAATCCATCGTCTCCTATTAATTTAAATATGCTTTTAAACCAACCGTCTTCAGAAGCTCTGGTTGGGAATGTTGCACTTCGAACATTTGCAACTATAGAACCTACTCCCATAGAGATCATCATGGTTCCAAGAGTTGCAATAAATGGTGGAAGTTTTAAACGGCTAACCAAAATACCATTAATATATCCAAATGCCACACCTACACCAAGAATCAGAACCAATGATGCCCACATGGGCCAACCCCAGGTTTTAAAAGCTGTACCACCTATAATTGCAGCACACATCATTACTGTTCCAACTGAAAGATCAATACCACCTGATATAATAACGAATGTTACACCTATTGCTATAAATCCTATGTAATATGAAGAATCCAAAATATTAACTAAAGTATCATATGAAAAAAAGTTTCTTCCGAAAATTCCAAAAAAGACATAAAGAATTACAAGTGCCGCTGGAGCTAAATATTTTTGTATCTCAATTTTTTTAAGTTTTTTTCCTGTTAATTTATCCATTTATACCTACTCCTGAGGGGTTCTTAAGGTTGCATATTTCATAATATCTTCCTGACTTGCATCTTCAATTGCAAGCTCTCCGGTAATATTCCCTTCACACATTACAATAACCCTGTCACTCATACGAAGAATCTCTGTTAACTCTGATGAGATCATAATTATTGATTTCCCTTGTTTTACAAGCTCATTCATAAGGGTGTAGATTTCACTTTTTGCCCCTACATCAATGCCCCTGGTAGGTTCATCAAAAATAAGGATATCACTGTTTTTAATAAGCCATTTTGCTATTACTACTTTCTGCTGATTTCCACCGGAAAGATTTTTCAACAGTTGATTAAGGGTAGGAGTTTTAATTTTCAGCTTCTCTACGTATTCCGCAGTTACCTTTTCTACATTATTTGCATGTATAAAAAAACCATTTTCATACATATCATAAGATGCAAGAATTGCATTATCTGTAACACTTAAACCAGTGGCAAGACCATATCTCTTTCGATCTTCTGACAAATATCCAATACCATTTGCAACAGCATCCATAGGACTGTTAATTTTTACAGTATTGCCATTTACTTCAATACTTCCACTATCAATCTTATCTGCACCAAATACTGCTCTGGCAGTCTCCGTTCTTCCAGCTCCCATCAACCCGGCAAAACCCAGGATCTCTCCCTTTTTAAGAAAAAAACTAACATCCCGGACCATTCTTCCTGCATTAAGATTATCCACCTTAAGTACAGTCTCAGCATCTAGCTGCACATTACTTTTCGCCTTTGGTTCTTCGTAAACAACACGGCCAACCATCATATTGATAATGTCATCTTTACTTACTTCTGAAGTATTATTAGTTCCAACATACTCACCATCTCTTAAAACCGTTACTCTGTCTGTTATTTTGTTAATTTCATCCATTCTATGAGAGATATAGATCATCCCTACACCCTTAACTGCCAGATCTTTCATTATAGTAAAAAGTTCATTTATTTCAGTTTCAGTAAGAGCAGCTGTAGGTTCATCCAATATCAAAATTTTCAAATCATGAGAAACTGCTTTAGCAATTTCAACCATCTGCTGTTTTCCAACAGTTAAATTACCAAGCATTTCCAAAGGATCAATATCCATATTTAAACGGTTAAACAATTCTGTGGTTCTTTTATTTTGTTCATTTTCATCAAGGAAAAGACCACCAAACTTAGTCGATTCCCTATCTATAAAAATATTTTGAGACACTGTAAGATGATCCATCATATTTAATTCCTGATGAATTATACCGATACCAGTCTGAAGCACTTCTTTAGGATCTCCCGGAGTAAAGGGATTACCCAAATAGAGTATTTCTCCGGAATCTTTTGGATAAATTCCTGTAAGAGCCTTCATTAAAGTAGATTTCCCTGCACCATTCTCACCTACAAGAGCATGAATTTCCCCTTCAAATAAATCAAAATTCACACCCTTCAAGGCATGAACTCCAGGAAAACGCTTATCTATATTTTTCATTGAAAGGATAAGATTATTTGTTTCAGACATTCCAGCTATATTCTCCTATGGCTGCATGGCCGAGCAGGGACGAAGTTCCGACCAGGCTTAGAAGAATTATCACCCGGAATTTTGAATTCCGAAATAGAGAATATTACGAAGAGTGTTTAATATATTCCGATTCTATTGATTACTTACAGGAAATAACAATTCCTGGTATTCCCGTTTAAACATATTATCTTTTGTTATTAGAATAGAACCTGTATCCATAAAGGTATCTACTTTATTACCCTTCAGATATTCCACTGCAATTTTTATACTTAAATACCCCATATTATAAGGGCGCTGTACTACTGTTGCCTTAATAATACCCTCTTCAAGATATGCAAGTTCACGAACAGCATTATCAAATCCAACTACAAACACCCGACCAGAAGCATTACTTTCATCTATTGCCCGGGCAACACCTAAGGCAGCAACCTCATTAAGAGCAACTATACCTCCAATACTTCTATCTTTAAGAAGGTCCATTGTAATTAAATAAGCCTTCTCCTGCTCAACATCACAGAACCAGGTGCCAATAATATTTTCTCCCTCCAGAGCCTCTCTAACCCCTTTTTCCCGGTCAATAGCAGTAGCTGTTTCTTTAATATGACTTACTATGGCAATAGTTTTACTTTCATTATCCGCGATCAGCCTTTTCATCTCTTTACCGGCTTTATTACCGGCATCTACATTATTTGTAGCAATAAAAGAAACAGGAACTTCGGAATCTACACCTGAATCGATAGTTATTAAGGGGATTCCAAGACTGTCTGCCTTTTCAACCGAATCCACCAGACGTTTATAATCTGAAGCAGCTAAAACTATTAAAGGCGGGTTTTCATCTAT
>DAOVSY010000625.1 GCA_030633365.1 Spirochaetaceae bacterium
ATTTAACTCCCGAGGACACAGATTTCCTTCTGGAAGATGAAAAATGGAAAGCTACTAAAGATTATCTTCCACTTCAGCTTCTGAATGATATTTCCTGGACCAGCCGGGATTATAGGCATCATAAAGCAGAAATCAGTTTCCAGACAGTAATATCCGGTACAAGCTCACTGGAAGTATTGAGGGACTGCGATAAAAAAGAAGGCTACGATGAGTTCCTTCATTTTGTGGTAAAATGAATCTGATTAAAACCTGAAAAGAGGAAAAAGTTATGGCAAAAAAACAAAGCAGGATAAGAAGAATAATTCAAATAGGATTTTTTATATTTGTATTTTTTCTTACTGCAGCACATATTTTGCCGGAATGGGGAATTAAACTTCCATTTTCTGTTGCCAGTATCCATGCAATTTGTCCATTTGGAGCTGTTGAAACAGTAGGACGCTTAATTACTCAAGGTGACTTTATCCCCAAGACAAATGAATCCAACTTATGGATGTTTTTTGCAACTGCAGGAACTACTGTGTTATTTGGCGCATTATTCTGCGGTTGGTTATGCCCCCTGGGTTCAATTCAGGATTGGATAGGAAAAATTGGACACAGGATATTTAAAAAACGTTATAATCACTTTGTTCCACCAAAACTGGACCGATTACTTGGTTACCTCCGTTATGTAGTACTTATACTAATTGTTATAGATACAACACGAATGCTAAGTCTTACTTTTGCAAAAGTGGATCCTTACTATGCCCTTTTTCAATTCTGGACAGGGGAAGCCTTATTCAGTTCAATTGTTGTACTACTGCTTGTACTTGTGGCATCCCTTTTTATAGAACGCCCATGGTGCCGGTGGCTATGTCCTTTTGGAGGAGTTCTGGGATTATTACAGCTTATTGCTCCATGGAAAATAAGACGGAATACCGATCTTTGCACTTCCTGCGGGTTATGCACCAGGGCCTGTCCAATAAATATAGATGTAGCTGATAAAGTCACAGTATTCGATACCCGCTGTAACCTCTGTGGCGAATGTCTTGAAGCCTGCCCTGTACCGGACACTCTGGATCATTCTTTACCAGGTAAGAGCAAATCCGGGGCACAAAGATTATCATTAAACAACAGATTTCTGACAGCTGGAATTGTTCTTGTACTTTTTGCCACACCCATTTTATTTGCTAAACAGGCTGGTTTGTTTAAAACATCAAACAAGGTTGAAATTGTACAGGGGAAACTGGTAGTTGATGATATAAAAGCCTCAATGACTTTAGAGGAACTTGCTGTAGGATTCAATACTACCTTAGAAAATCTTCAAAATTATCTGGAACTTCCTGCAGATATGCCCGGAGAGACAAAGCTTAAAGATATTGAGGATGTAGTAGAAACTGTTACAACCGGAGCATTAAAAAGAATGATGGCAGAATTTGCTCCATAAACTGTCCCAGCAACCGGTGCTTCGATACATTTTTGCGAGCAAAAACACTCAGCAACCGGTTGAAAGACCGCTCCCTGAGTGATTTCGTTATACCCCATATTCTTTCTCTTAAAGAAATAATATCGAAGGGGCGGTTTTTTGTATTTACTACACATCTACAATGTAGTATATTCCA
>DAOVSY010000294.1 GCA_030633365.1 Spirochaetaceae bacterium
ACCCAGTCCTAATTCATATAAAACACCATGTCCTACATCAGCTATCCTTTCCTCAAACATTTCACCAACAACACCATGAAATCCCAATTTACCTACAATCTTTGCTAAATCATCCCCTTTTGCAGTTGGATTTGCTTTTTGAAAAGCAGGGTAACCTTTTATATGATCTGCTCCTGCCTGACCACCCTCATTTTGTCCTGGAAAATTTTTAAATGCAGATTTATTTTTTTTCTGCTTTTTGTTTGCAGAAATATAAAGGAAAATAACTATACCCAAAATTATAAAATTAAACGGGAAAGGAATTACTCTCATTAGATAGAAAACAAGATAGATTATACCCAGGTCCCCACCACCAGAACTGCTGGAACTGCTTCCACCACCACCTGCCCTGGCAAATAAGAGTTCCACTCCAACTGTCAGGAGCAGCATTAAAATTAATACAGATATTTTAGTTAGTTTGTTTCTTTTCATGATTGGAGTTTATGCCAGTCTTTACCAGAGGTCAATAGTTTTCCGAGCGTTAATGATTGGAGGGGCGCGCAGCGGTGTTTTGTAGGGGCCGATTTATCGCGCCCAGACAAAATACGGAACCCCCGCAAAGAATGACCCGTCGTAGGGAACGGTTTTAAACCGTTCCCTACAATGGGTAACGTCCTAGGATGCATAGGCGAGCAACAACGAAGTTGTGACCAGTCCAAAAAATCATTATATATTATTATCAGGATTGAATAGTATCTTTTAAAGGTAGTGTTTTTTTTATAATCCCAATAACCACAACTGCTGCAATAATTCCAGAAACAAGATTTGCAACAGCCCCGCCTGCAAATATTCCTTTAAGTCCAAACATTTCAGATCCTATTAGAGCCAGAGGAATGTATAACCCTAATAATCTGAAAAGTGAAAGGGTAATTGCATGTATTGGTTTGCCAAGGGCATTTAGTACTGCAGAGGATAAGAGCAGCATTCCCTGGAAACCATATGTAATGGCTATAATTTTTAGATAGGAAACAACAGTTTCAATTACAACAGGATCTTTATTAAATAATCCAGCCATAAAGGCTCCTGCAAAATAGAAACCAACAAAGGTTATTGCACTCCATATAAGAGAGAATTTAAACCCTTTTTTAACTGCTTCGTAAACTCTTAAATAATTTCCTGATCCCCAGTTCTGGCCTGTAAAGGGAATCATTACTCCTCCCAGAGAATGCACTATCATAAGAACAATCATTTCCAGTCTTGTTGCAACGCCAAATCCTGCAATTGCTGCAGTTCCAAAGCCGGATATCATTCTGGTTATAACTCCCAGGGATAGGGGGGTTATTATATTTGTTATTGTTGCAGGAACACCTATAAATAAAATTTGTTTCCAGGAGTTAAACATCTTTTTTAGAGTAATTCTGTGTGCAGTTATCAATCCTCTTCTTACAAGAATTATAAATGAAAATATAAGAGTTGATGCTCTTCCTATTACAGTTGCCAAAGCCCCTCCGGCAAGACCCATTGCAGGGAATGGACCAATTCCGAATATAAGAAAAGGATCCAGTATCATATTTGCAATTGCAGCGAAAGCCATGATAATAGCCGGCATTTTCATATCCCCGGTAGCGCGGATAATGTTATTTCCGACCATTGGAAAAACTACAAACATAACTCCGATATACCAAATACGCATATACTCTTCTATTAGGGGCAGGGTTACCTCATCAGCACCAAGGAGTGTAAACAGAGGTTCTATAGTTAGTTGTCCGGCTATTGCTGCTACAGCAACAACGAGTCCTGCCAGAAAGAGAGCATCTGTTGAAAGCCGTTTTACAATATCACTATCACCTCTTCCAATAGCTCTGGAAACTACAGATGCGGTGCCCATTCCCAGTCCCAGGGCAATGCTTTGTACAACCATAACAACAGGAAATGTAAAACTCATAGCTGCCAGTTCATTTTTACCAAGTTGGCCAATGTAGAAAGTATCAACCAGATTAAAAATTATCATACTTATCATCCCTGCCATCATTGGGAGGGTAAGTCTTATTAAAAGTTTTGTTATATTACCTTCTGTCAGGTTTGCCTTTATTTTTCGATTCATATTGCTGATTATAATGGTAAATATTAACAATTGCTATTAGAATAAGGGAGAGAGTATCTACGGAGGATATTATGAAAAAAATTCTGCAAAACTTCCATAGTAGTGAATTTATAGATAGAACATTGACTGAAATTAAAGATATTCTTTTTGAACTTTATGGAAAAGAAGCTGGTTATATAAATTACGACTACCTGATAAATGCTGCAGGAGATTATTTAAACTCACTTTCTAAAGAAGAAATTGATAATTATGCTGCTTTTAATAAAGAAGCACCCTATGAAGCCCTAAAAGGTAAAATATTTGCCATTGCCTATCCTGATAATATTTATAACGATACTGATCCAACTTTGCAGACTCTGGGATCAGTCCTTAAAGATTATTTTCCATCTATCAATGGTATTCATATTTTACCCGAAAGGGTAATGAGCCATGGTGATGTCTGGCCTCAGGATTTTTTCTCCTTTATGCCAGTTGAAAATGCTTTGGAACTTATACACAACCTGCAAAAGTCGGGAGTGTTAAACAAGGATCGTTATATTACTTCAAAGTATCAGGAAATGGTAGAAAATTTTAAAACAAGCCTTCCTGATAAAGTAGTTGAAGTATTGGACAAGGCTTTTAACTCCCACTTTAATGATGGTGGATTTTCGCAAGCCACCAGGGCAAAGGTTGATCCCAGATTTGGCAATGTAGATAGTATTAAAGAATTAAGCTCGAATTACTCTGTTATGCTGGATTATGTTGTTAATCATGTGGACATAGATAGTGACATTCTGGATTCATATAAAAAAGGTAAAAACTCCGGGGAGGCTTTTATAATAATTACTCCTTCTGAATATGCTTCAATTATAGCTGATGGTTCTCTTTATAAAACATTCAGGCCAAGACCCTTTCCTTTGTATACAGGAATGCGCAAGTACCCGAAATCTAATAATGGAATGAATAACATTTTTATAGATAAAGGAATGGAAGCTCTGGATGATCGTGTTTCAAATTTTTTATCTATTTATTTTAAGGTGGAAAATGATCAGGGATTAACAGCAGAGGATAGGCGAACTTTTGCTGCTTTTCAAAACTGGCTGAGTGAAAATAATATTAAAGATAATTTGTTTTTTAATGATTCACAACTCCAGGCAAATCAGAAAATAATTAAATCTGATGTAATTGGTTCTATGGAAGAGTTTCTGACAGCTCTTGGTATTGCAGTTGAATATGCAGATATTTTTATCAACAATGATGATGAAGTTTATGGTGAAAAATTCTTTGTTTATACAACTTTTAGTGAATCCCAGGCTGATATCAACCCTATGACAAAAGCCGGGTTTAAGATGATAATTGATGATCTTTATCACCTTCTATCCAGTGGCAAATTATCAATGATGCGAATGGATGCCATTAAGTATCTTTGGAAAGAGAAGGGTAAGAAAAATTTTGATATGCCCGAAGGAAATAAGTTTATCGATTTAATGCGAAAACTTATGGCATTAACATCCCCTGGAGTCCTTCCTCTGGATGAGATCAACTCTCCGGATCCGATAGTCTACGAAATGAGCCAGGGCGGAGTATTTGCCTATTTATTTGGACCTGTTAATTCCACTGTTACTGCTTTTAATGAAGGAAGCCTGCAGCCTTTAAAGAACTATTATAAATTATATAAAAAGAAAGTACCGGATAATTTTGTTCCATTTGTTATGCTTTCCACTCATGACGGCAGATCTGTTCAGGGTCTTGGTGTTCATAGAACAGATGGACATGTAAGTATAAATCAGTTCTATAACTTGAAAAATATTATTGAAAAACAGAAAGGTCAGGCTAAATATCGTTCGGTTCCTGTAGGGGAGATATCTGCAGATACATTTAATAAAGTTATTCTGGAAGCTGGGCTGGGAAATTTTAAAGATGAACTTATGGAGATATTTACATCAGAGTCTGTAGCTTCCGGTAATACTTACATATTAATTAAAGATATGTTGAACAGGGATAATCTCATAAATACCATATCCAGGAAATCTGGTCTTAATCCTGAAAATCTAATCTCTATGCCTGCGATTGATTATTTTTTAAAATGGATTATTGATGGTAAAACTATATATGAGCTTTGTTCCACAACCAGAAGCTCTTTAAATTTTGAGGGTTTTTCAGGTGCTGAAATTGATCCTGTATCAGAAGCTCGTAGATTAGCACTGGCGGAGGGTTTTGTTCTTACTATTGGACAGTCTGTTCCTGCAATCTATTTCAATGATCTGTTGGGAATTAATAATGATATTCATGGTTTTGAAATATCCGGTAAACCCAGAGACTTAAACAGACATAAAAGTTATTTGCCGGATA
>DAOVSY010000627.1 GCA_030633365.1 Spirochaetaceae bacterium
TGTCAGAAACCTCACCCTGATCGGGCTTGTCATCTGATTCCAGAATGTCCTTAAGGGTCCTTTGCATATCGCCATTGGTGGCAAATATGACCGGAAAAGCACTCAACCTGCTTTCCTTCAAAAGTGAAAGTAATGTCTGCTGTTCTGGCTCTGGATAGCCGCAAACCAAAAGCTTTTTGGTCCCATACATTTTTTTAGATGATTTTCCTACTTTTTTTAACCTACCTTTATGACTCATAGCACAATCCTTTTATTCATGATTCACCGATTTTCTGTTTTAATGGGCAGAGTAGAGAGCGGAGTTCCGTATGAGTTCAGGAACTCATGCTCTTGACCAACGGGGGCCTGATAAGTTGTTAGCGATTATTTCATTTTTCTTGATAATATTTTTATCTGATCTCTTCCGCCAATTTCTACCAGTGAGGAATCAATTACTTCAATGAAAACACCAGGATATAGCCTTAACTTCTCCTCTATTACCAACCGAACTGAATGTTCGAAATTTCGAGTGTTTTCGTCGCTACACAGATTCATGACCTGAAATTCAGTGACAAATCTTGTTATATTTGTATCTCTAGTATTCTCAGGCAAGCATGCAATATTCCAAGCAACACATACTGTCTGTAGATAGTTTTCACGCTTTTCTGGAGTTTCTCCAAGCATGATTAAGTCATTTCCCACGGCCTGAATCATTTTGCCGATATCAGTATTTTTCTTTTTCAATTTTCGTAGTTTTCTTAAACTCATATTCTCATTCTTTAGATTGCTAACGTTTGAACTCACTGATTTTTACGGAGCGCAGCGGAGTAAAAATCCAGTGCGGTGACGTGTTAGACATGTCAGCGTTTCAATGCCAATGCAGAAGTAGGTCTTTAATGTCATTACCGATAAGTTCCGACTGAAGTGGATTATCAGGGTTTACCCAAAGCTGACATTTTCCATCAAGCGAGATTACTCTATCCAAAAATGCTTGAATCCGCCGTTCTGATATAAAAGTAGTCCAGTATCCTGGCGTAACAGTGTAATGTTTTCCACTTAGGTCAAACTCGCAAAGCAGTTGAAAAGCCCAGGTTTTTCTCGCTCCCCCTCTTATCCCGGGTGTGCTGAGCACCTGTTTTATTTCTCTGTCTATGCACTGGGAAGATACTTTTTTCCAGTGTCTTCTGACAATTCGTCCCCGAAAAAGAATACTGAAAAGAGCAAGAACTAATCCTGCAATAGAAATCAAAAACAATGCTTTCACCTTGAATCCAGCAAAGATTCCAACAAGGAAAAGTAACGCTCCAAGAAGTGCACCCCAGTTAGTTTTCATCATGGCGTATTCGTCGCGAAAAGGAATGCTTTTAATCCGCCATTCACTCTTCTCTGAGGAATTTTCAGTGGGTTTCATTATTGCTCCGGTGATTAAACAGTTAAGTCAAAGGAATTCCGCGACTCGACGTCCGGTTGATTTTATTGTCATGTGTTCTTCTTTGTGGTACAGTAGAACGTACATGTACTGAAGAAGGAGAATTCACATGAAAGCTATTTCGTATACCAATGCACGTAGCAATTTAGCAAAAACAATGGAAA
>DAOVSY010000560.1 GCA_030633365.1 Spirochaetaceae bacterium
GAATTGATCTCCTATAGAAAACATTTGTATTCTATCCCCTAAAATAATTCATAAGAATATAGGAACTTACACCAGGAATTCTAATATCAGAACTTTCATCTGTATAAACAACTTTTATGGTATCTGCAAGAACAGATAAACTTTTAGTTTCAATTATTCTTTTTATATTATCATAAAGAAACAAATTACCATCAATAATACTGCCTCTTAATATTATAGATTCCGGATTTAAGATGTTTGCTATATCAACTAATTTAGACCCAATATATCCTGCAACCTCAAGAAAAATATTTCTTACAAAACGATCACCGTTATTGGATGCCCGAATTACATCTCTAATTTTTAATTTAGAGGGATCACCATCACAGGCTTGAATAATTTCACTAAAAACACCACTACCAATTCCTTCTCTGCATTTTTCCAGTACAAAACTTGTTGTTGCTACTGTTTCCAGGCAGCCCCGATTTCCACATGTACAAATAGCACCATCAGGAATTACATTTGTATGCCCTATTTCACCTACAAATCCTTTTTTCCCCAGATAAATTCTATCATTTAAAACCATTCCCATACCAACTGTTTCGGAAAGCCAGATACAAACAAAGTTTTCTACTTTAATTCCTCTTCCATAGAATTTTTCTCCCAGAGCACCTGCATCAATATCATTAATAAGAAAAAAAGGAAGCTTAAATTTGGATTCAACAAGATCTTTTAGAGGAACCTCCTTCCAATCTCTGGAAAGAAGGTATTCATGAGAAATACCCTTTTTCATATCCATGTAATCACCCATACCCAGGCCAATGCCAAACACACGTTTATTAATTAGTTCTGCCTGAGTTTTTAAGTTTTTGATAATCTCAAATAAACGGGTAAGAAGTTCTTCTTTAAAAATCCCTTTATTAGTGGGTACAAATAATTCAAATATAGTTTTTCCAGCTGGATTCACAAGGGCGCCATGTATATTTGAAAGATTAAAAATAATAGAAATGTTTACGCCAATTTCAGAATCAAACTCAAGGAATATTGATCTTCTGCCACCAGTAGATTTATTTAATCCACTTTCCCTTACAAGGCCTATATCAATTAGTTTATTTATATATTTTACGATTGAAGATGGGCTAAGATTAAGCTTTTCTGAAAGCTCTCCTCTGGTAATTTCGGAGGAGTTTAAAATACTCCTTAGAATATCTGCCATCCTCTCTTTCTGTATATTGCCATATTCTTCTAGCATATCTTCCTCCACCTATATACTAAAATTTCTGACTCTAATAATCAAGGTTTTAATATTATTACATCTAACTTTTGAAATATACTATGTACTTTATTGACTTTTTACTTGAAGTATAATACTTTTTCTACTGATAAGGAGAAGTAAAAATGAAAGGTAATGCACTTATTGGACAATCCGGTGGCCCTACTTCTGTAATAAACTCTTCCCTTGCCGGTGTAATTAAATCTTCAATGGATTCTGATCGAATTCCTGAAATTTATGGAATGAACTATGGAATTGAAGGTTTTTTAAATGAAAAACTATTTAATCTTGGAAATCAGAAAGAAGATGTATTAGAGGGATTACGCTCTACTCCATCTTCTGCTTTGGGATCTTCCAGATATAAACTAAAGGATACTGACCTACCAAAGGTTCTAATACTTCTAAAAAAATATAATATTCGATTTTTCTTCCTAATTGGAGGAAATGATACAATGGATACAATCCATAGAGTTGAAAAGTACTGTATAAGCCAGGATTATGATTTAAAAGGAATTGGTATACCAAAAACTGTAGATAACGATCTTTTTGGAACAGATCATACCCCAGGATTTCCTTCGGCAGCCAGGTACAATATGCTAAGTGTTGCTCAATCCGGAGTTTTGGCAAGGGATATGCAGAAGGTTGATAAGTTTGTTATTTATCAGACTATTGGACGTGATGCAGGCTGGCTCGCAGCAGCTACTGCTTTAGCTAAAAAGAA
>DAOVSY010000610.1 GCA_030633365.1 Spirochaetaceae bacterium
AAGCTTCAAACTGCCCCTTTTCTATGGATTCCAGGCCACCACGAATAATTTCTGCAACATAAGCTCCTTCATAAACAGCAAGGGTAAACAGAGCAGATATAAATTCAGAAAACCGTTCAGGTTTTGAAAATAGAAATGAAAGAACTCCTTTTCCTGTTAGCGATAAGTTTCTGGCCCATTGATCAATACCCAGAGCAGCGGTAATATTATTACCTATAAAAAAGTAAAAAATGAAAACAAGAACCAGAGGAGGTGTATTTCTGGCTATCTCAATATAAGTTCGTCCGGTTAACCGTGAAAATAAATTTTTTCTGGTACGAAGAATTCCCATAAAGGTTCCAATAATTATTGCAGCAAGAGAAGACCAGAAACTTAGCTTAATAGTTGTAAAGAAACCCAGCATCAGAAGATTAGGCGTTACTTTACCGGCCGTGTCCACCCTAAAAAAGAACTGGGGAATTGCCCCCCAGTTCCAGTTATAACTAAAGCCGTTTTTTATTCGTAAAAATACAATAGCACCTGCCAGAATCAGAATTAAAATAATAATTCCATCCAGCAGGTAGTTATGTTTTCTCATCTACTGAACTAAACTCTGCCAGTCCTGAGTTCCAAACCAGTAATGCTTTCTTTCTTTTAACCACCCTTCTGCATCAACTACTGTTATCCAGTTATTAAAGAAGTTTAAAAGATCATAATCTCCTTTCTGCAATGCAAAACCAATAGGTTCTCTTGTAAAGTTTTCTTCCAAAGGAAGAAAAAGCTTATCTGAATATTGGATTGACTGATAAGCAGGCATAGGAGCTGAAGCTACTACTGCATGTGCCCTACCGGTTAATAATTCCTGTATTGCCTGAGATTCATCATCAAAAAGTCGTTTCTCTGCCAAAGGCATATATTTTTCTGCTGCTGCAGCTGCTGTTGTTCCAATTCTTGCAGCAATTACAACATCTTTACTATTAAAAGCTTCCAAAGAATCAAATCCCGCAGCCATTTCCTTTGATGCAACAATTGACATACCGGAATAATCGTAGGGTATAGAAAAGTTAACTTTTAAATTTCTATCCGGTCTTATGCCCATTCCACCAATTATTACATCGAATTTTCCTGTTAACAGTGCAGGAATTATGCCAGACCACTTTGTTGGGATAAACTCAATATCTACATCCATATCTTCTGCAAGACGTCGTGCAACATCAACTTCAAATCCTATAAGTTCACCATTTTTATCATTCATTGCCCAGGGAACAAATGTAGACAGGCCAACTTTAAGAACACCTCTTCTTGAAATTGTATCCAAAAGACTTACTTTTTCCTCTGCTACCGGTGCTCTTCCTCCACTCATTAACCCGCAACCTGCCATTCCCAGCACAATTGCTATTACCAATAAAACAGTAATAATTTTTCTCATATACTTCTCCTTCCTCGTATTATTTTTTCCGGGTTCCCTTGAACCCATATAATCTCTTATAATACCTTGCTCAAAAATGCTTTACTTCTATCTTCAATTGGGTTCAGGAAAAAATCCTCAACCTTTCTATCTTCCACTATTTCACCATTATCCATAAAAAGGATTCTGCTTCCTGCTTCTCTGGCAAAACCCATTTCATGGGTAACAACGACCATGGTCATCCCATCTTTTGCAAGATTTTTCATTACTTCCAGAACTTCACTGATCATCTCCGGA
>DAOVSY010000200.1 GCA_030633365.1 Spirochaetaceae bacterium
TATTTACAACTTCATCAGCTCCCACCTGACGTAAAACCTGATGGTGAATCTCAGATACAGCTCTGGCAAGAATATAAGGAACACCTAAACGTTTCAGTATTGCTGTTGTAAGTATACTTGCTTCTATATTTTCACCAATGGCAACTACCGCTACACTTATATCCCCATAAGGAATCTGATTCATAGCTGTCTCATCGGTTGAATCCAAAAGTATAGACTGAAACACTGTATCTTTTACCTTCTCTATAAGATCCGGTTCTTTATCAATGGCAATAACCTTTCCACCTTTTTGTGCAAGAACTTCACATACTCTGCCGCCGAAAGTTCCCAGCCCCAATACTGCAAATATCTTTTCTTTCTCTTTTGCCATCACTAACTCCTATGGATGCATTAACCTTAACCTATAGATATATCCGCCTGAGGATATGTCACATTCAATCTTTTACTTCCTGTAGACGCTGCTGCCAGAACAGTTAATGGTCCAAGGCGTCCTATAAACATTAAAATAATTATTACAAACCTGCCAAAACCACTTAGACCCGAAGTAAGCCCCGTAGATAAACCTACAGTTCCAAAGGCAGAAACAACTTCAAACATTATATCCTCTAAAGGTGCATTCTCAGTTATAGCCAGAAGAAAAGTACCAGTCATAACTGCAACAACTCCAAAAAGAAGGATCATAAATGCCTTCAGGACCAACTCTGAAGGTATTGCCTGTTTTAAAAGTACAACATCTTTCTCATTCTTCCAGGCAGATTTAACTGCAGAACCAAGAACCGCTATAGTATTAACCTTTATTCCTCCGGCAGTACTGCCCGAGGCTGCTCCTATAAACATAAATATCATCATTATCACAAGCATAGAAGGTGCAAGAGTTTCAAAACTTACTGTATTAAAACCTGCTGTTCTAAGGGTAACTGACTGAAAAAAAGCAGTAAGATACTGACTGCCAATACTCATATTTTTTAATGTACCCCCATGTTCCAAAGCATAAAACAACAATGTTCCGGATATAAGAAGCACAGAACTAAGAGTTAGAACTATCTTTGTATTCAGAGTTAATCTTGATTGTCCTCCTGCAGTACCCGTTCCTTTTCTTCCAAATTTTAAACTAATTACAGATCGAAAATTAGCAATTACAGAAAAACTTATACCACCTGTAATTATTAAAAGTGCTATACCTCCGGAAAGAAGAATACTGCCGCTGAATCCTTCAAGACTGTTGGAAAAGAGGGCAAATCCTGCATTACAAAATGCAGAGATAGAATGAAAGATGGAATAAAAGAATATTGACCCAGTATCCAGAGTTGTATTTTTTATAAATCCTGCAAACAGAAACAAAGCACCCACACCTTCAATAAAAAAAGTAATTCCAACAATGGATTTCATAGTCCGGGAAATACTGCTCATATCATCATCACTAAGCATATAGGAAATAAGAACTTTATCCTCAACAGACATGGCTCTACGAAGTACAAAAACTGTAAAATAACTTAGAATCATTATTCCCAGTCCACCAATCTGTATAAGGATCAATATTATAATTTGTCCCCAGATACTAAAATAAGTAGCAGTATCTACAACTATAAGCCCGGTAACACATACTGCAGAAGTTGAGGTAAAAAGTGCATTTAGAAATGGCAGCCCATTTCCGCTTACAGCAGTAAAAGGCATCATAAGGAGAAGTGTTCCACCCAATATCACAAGAAGAAAACTCATAAAAATAGTCTGAGCAGGATGAACATGAATACTATCAAGAATAGATCTCAGCCTCTTGAATCTGCTTAATACCTTTAAAAGGAGAAAAAGATTCCTGATTATCAGAATAAGCAAAGCATTCCCGGAACCTTCAAAATTAACAGAGGTAAACAGAAGAACTTTATTATAAATAAACAGAGTTATAAAGATTGCTACAAACAGAAGAGAAAAAATATTCTTTCTTACATATATTGTTTTATAAACAGCAATTCTGAATTCAAGAACAATTTCTGTAATAAGAAAACCCAGAATCATAAAATCCAGAAGATTAGTAAGGACAAGAAAAATATTCCTTGAAAAATCCATTTGGGAAATAAAAAGAGAAACTATACTTAAGAGAAGTGTGGAAATTATCAGTAAATTTAGTTTACGATCACCTTCATCCAAAAATAAAATCCCCTTATCCTGTTCAGACGTGGTACATATGTTGTAGAGACGCCCAGCCTGGTCGTGCGCTTCGCTTACTGCTCGGCTATGCAACCATCATTGGGCGTCTCTACATGTAATCACAAAACAATTATTTATGAAAGAGGATTTTCTACGAGATATTTTTCCGCATCCAGAGATGCCATACAACCAGTACCTGCAGATGTAACAGCCTGACGATAGACTTTATCCTGAACATCTCCTGCTGCAAAAACACCAGGAACACTGGTATTTGTTGTACCGGGTTTTGTTAAAATATAACCTGTTTCATCCATATCAAGCTGTCCGTTAAGAAAAGATGTGTTGGGAGTATGACCTATTGCATAAAAGAGACCCTTGGCTTCCTGATTAAATTCTTCACCAGTCTTAACATTTTTAAGTACAACATGTTCAAGAACTTCAGAACCGCCAACATCCAGCATTACAGTATTCCAAAGAATTGTAATTTTTTCATTTGCAAGAACTCTCTCCTGCATAGCCTTGGAAGCTCTAAGCTCATCCCTTCTATGTACTACATAAACCATGCTTCCAAACTTAGAAAGGCGCATAGCTTCTTCCATAGCTGTATCGCCTCCTCCAATTACAACAAGAGGCTGATTTCTAAATAAAGGAAGAGCACCATCACAAACAGCACAGGCGGAAATTCCTTTCTGCCAGAATTTATCTTCATTAGGAACACCCATTCTTCTGGCTATGGCACCAGTAGCTATTACCAGTGCAGCTGCTTCCATCTCCCTGGAAGGAGTTTTTACCTTAAAGGGTCTTTTGGAAAGATCAACAGATTCCACTGTCTCAGTAAAAATTTCGACACCCTGACCAACAGATTGCTTTCGAATTGTAGCCATCAGTTCCGGGCCTGTCATTCCTTCCGGAAAACCCGGGAAAACTTCTATGTCATTTGTTGTTGTAAGCTGTCCGCCTGGTGCTATTCCACCAGCCATCCAGCCTTCAAATAAAGTTGTGCTTAGGCCTGCTCTTGCTGAATAAATTGCAGCTGTATGCCCTGCAGGGCCAGAGCCTACTATAATTATATCTTTCATATTTCTTCCTCCTAAAATCACGTAAAGACGCCAAATTGGGCGTCTCTACGTGAATATAATAAAAACTATATATATCGTCAATATTCTTATTGATTAATATCCCAAATCCAGCATTGCATCGGCTACTTTACGAAAACCGGCAATATTGGCTCCCTTAACATAGTTAATATAACCGTCAGACTGAGTGCCTTCACTAACACAGGCAGCATGAATATCTTTCATTATTCGACCAAGTTTATCATCAACATCTTCTGCTGCCCAGGAATATTTCATAGAGTTTTGAGACATTTCTAAACCTGAAACGGCAACACCACCGGCATTAGCCGCTTTTCCCGGTCCAAATGGAATTTTACCAGCAATAAATTTGTTAACTGCATCTGTAGTACATCCCATATTAGAAGTTTCAATAATATATTGTACACCCGATTTAATAAGTGCATCAGCATCGGCTTCGTCCAACTCATTCTGAAAAGCACATGGAACAGCAATATCAACTTTTACTTCCCATGGTTTTTTACCATCAAAATATGGTACTCCAAACTTCTCGGCATAGGGTTTTACGACATCATTATTTGAAGCCCTCAGTTCCAGCATATAATCCCATTTTTCCTGAGTGGAAATACCATCTTCATCCAGAATATAACCATCCGGACCTGAAATTGTAATAACCTTTGCTCCAAGTTCAGTTGCTTTAATACAAGCACCCCAGGCTACATTACCAAAACCGGAGACAGATATTAATTTATCTTTAAGAGTATCATTGTGAGCTTTTACTACCTCGTCTGCAAAATATATTGCCCCGAAACCAGTAGCTTCGGGTCTTATTAAAGAACCACCCCAATTACGGCCTTTTCCAGTAAGAACACCGGTGTTTTCACCTCTTAAGCGTTTATACTGTCCATACATATAACCTATTTCTCGACTTCCAACTCCAATGTCCCCGGCAGGAACATCTGTATCCGGTCCAATATATTTTTGGAGTTCTGTCATAAAGGATCTGCAGAACCTCATAATTTCATTATCTGACTTACCTTTTGGATTAAAATCAGATCCACCTTTACCTCCTCCCATGGGAAGAGTTGTAAGGCTATTCTTAAAAATCTGTTCAAATCCAAGAAATTTTAATGTACCAAGGGTAACACTGGGGTGAAATCGCAGCCCGCCTTTATAGGGTCCTATACTGTTGTTAAACTGGACTCTATAGCCCTTATTAACCTGAACCTCGGCATCATCATTCTCCCATTCAACCTTGAACATAAAAACTCTGTCAGGTTCGGTTATTCTCTCAAGAATTTTCGCATCAAGATATTCAGGATCATTATTGACCACATCAATTACAGATTCCAATACCTCATGTACTGCCTGAATAAACTCAGGTTCTCCAGTATTTCTCATTTCCAAATCAGACATAAACTCTTTCTGGTTATACATCTTACACCCTCCAAAGAACACAAATAATTATCTATAATCGTACAGTAACGCGACTTACTGTGACAGTCAAGATAATAACTACAAGATTTAATTTTTATTTATTTTAGTATTGATTTATAATTGGGAAATCAGAGGATTAATTATTGTTGTGTAACAGTTTCGTATGTAATATTATAGTAACAATGGGATAACAGAGGATAATACAAATGGAACAATTGGCTTTTACACTGAAAGAAACAGCATTTAATGAGCTTATGTCTCGAAGGATAAGGGAAATCCTCCTTGTGTGCAGTCACTATGATAAATTTATGCTTGATGAAGACGGCAGAATTGATGAACAGCTTTTTCAGGAATATATGGCTCTCAGTCTCCATTACCCCCCCAGGATGACACAAGCTTCAACTGCAGAAGAGACCAACAAAGCACTTGAAAATAAATATTTTGATCTGGTAATTTTAATGCTCAGTGTTGGAGAAGATAATCTTGTAGATTTAGCTGAGGGTATTAAAAGTAAATATCCTTTAAAACCAATAATTCTTCTAACCCCTCTTTCTACAAAAGAAACTATGAAAAGAATTAAAATGGAGGATTCCAGTTCAATCGACTATATTTTTTCATGGCAGGGAAATACAAATATTATGCTTGCAATGGTTAAACTTCTGGAAGACAGAATGAATGTTGATCCGGATGTAAACAATGTAGGAGTTCAGGCCATTATTCTGGTAGAAGATTCTGTACGATATTATTCCAGTTATCTTCCAGTTATCTATGAAACCCTTTTCAAGCAGGCAAGAAGCCTTATGAAAGAAGGATTAAATGAATGGGAACAAACTATTCGAATGAGAGGACGACCTAAAATTCTTCTTGCCAGATCCTATGAAGAAGCTTTATCGTTGTACGAAAAATACAAAAGGAATATTCTTGGTGTAATTTCTGATATTGCATATTTAAAAAATGGGAAAATAGATAATGAAGCAGGATTAACCCTTTGTGCACATATTCGAAAAGAAAACCTTGACCTTCCAATACTACTTCAATCATCACAACTGGAACATAAAGA
>DAOVSY010000343.1 GCA_030633365.1 Spirochaetaceae bacterium
ACTTGTAGAGCATTCAACTGAGACATCTGCTGAAATTATTAAAAAAGCTGATGATTTGCTTTATAAAGCCAAAGATGGTGGCAGGAATCAAATCTGTTCGTAACAGAGTCCCTTCGATACATTTTTGCGGAGCAAAAACACTCAGGGACCGGTAATACTGCAAACGACTGGTTTCGGAGCAAAAACACTGAGTGAACGGTTATCTTTTTTTAGACATACACAATCACCTGTTATCGCCGATTCCTGAGTGATTGCGAATTTTATGTAAAAGTTCTGTCCAGGCAAATATACATAGCAATAGTATCGAAGGGATTAATGTTTCCTAAAAAGATTGCTTTGAGAAACAAACATTCCGCCAAGCATTAGTGCGCATCCTGCAATACCTTTTGCTCCTAAAGATTCTCCTAAAATCAGCCAGCCTCCAAGAACTGCAAAAACGCCTTCAAGACTTAGTATTATTGCTGCATGTGCAGGGTGGGCTTTTTTTTGAGCGAATATTTGAAGTGTATAAGCTATGCCTACAGAGAATAGGCTTCCGTATAGTATAGGCAGCCAGGCAAGGACAATTGTATTTTTTTGAACATTTTCAAAAATAAAAGCTGATCCAAGACTAAGAACACCACAAAAAAAGTACTGTATAAAGGCCAGTTTTAAAGCGTTTACTTTAGGTGAAAAATGAGATATTGCAATAACATGGGATGCCCAGAAAAAAGCACTTAACATGACAAATATATCCCCGGTATTAATTTTTATATTTCCTTTAACAGATAAATAATACAGTCCGGTAATTGATAGAATTGCTCCAACCCATCTCCTCCATCCTGCTTTATGTTTAAAGAAAATACCTAAAATAGGAACAATAATAACATACATTCCTGTGATAAAACCGGCTTTTCCTGCACTTGTGTATACTATACCTATTTGTTGAAGTGAAGCACCAAGGTAGAGTAAAATACCCCCGGCAGCTCCATATAAAATAAGAAGTTTTAATCCATGGTCTTTAGAGGGTTTTTCATTGTTGAGTCGTTCTTTTTTTTTGTCAGCTTTTGTTTCCCAAAATATAAGAGGAAGGATAGAGACCGAGCCTAACAGAAACCTTACCCCATTAAAGGTAAAAGGACCAATAAATTCCATACCTGCACGCTGGGCTGTAAATGCAAAACCCCAGATTATTGCAGTTAAAAGCAGAAGAAAATCATTCTTTAGTGTATTGCTATTCATTTTTCTGATTATATTACATATAATTTGTTAAATTCAAATATAATTTTATAATATTGATGCTTTTTTAGAGGAGTTTTTTTGATGAAAAGGAATACAATCAAAGCAGTTGCCTTTGATATGGATGGAACGCTTCTTACAGATGCAAAAGAGGTTTCTCCCAGAACCAGAAGATGTTTGGAGGCTCTTGAGACCAGGGGAGTATCTCTTGTTTTATCAACTGGAAGAAGCTTTGAGGCTCTTGAACCATACAAAAAAGATCTTAATTTGAATCATCCTGTAATTTGTTATAATGGTGCACAAATTTATGGTAAAAAAGGGGAAGTAATCAGGGAACATATTGTACCGGATAATTATTCCAAATTTTTAATTGACTTTGCAAGAAAGGAAGGGGTTCATATTCAAATTTACAGAGATGGAAAGCTTTATTTTGAAAAAAGAACTCCCGAAGCTGAGTTTTATGAAAATCATGTTAGCATAAAAGGGAAGATAGTAAATTTCGACAATTTTAAACCTCTAAATTTTACTAAAATAATGTATCTGGGTGATCATCAGTATCTTACAGGCCTTGAGACTCTTATAACAGAGCAAATTGGAAACGAAATGTCGATTGTGTTTACCACTCCTATATTTTTGGAATTTATGGATGGATTGGTTTCCAAGGGAAATGCTCTTTTTGAAGTTGCAGAACATCTGGGTATAGATATAAGCAATATTATGGCTTTCGGTGATGGAGATAATGATAAAAGTATGATTGAAGCCGCCGGAATTGGTGTTGCCATGGAAAATGCAACGACCGGGGGTAAGGCTGTGGCAAATGAAATAACTCTTTCCAATAATGATGATGGGGTTGCTGAGTTTTTGGCGAAGTTTTTCGTGCTGGAGGTTTGATTTTTTAATGCTTTGCATTCTATGATATCCTGAGAATATTTTATTTGGAGGAGGAATAATATGCAGTCACCACCTCAAAAACTTGATCAGAGGTTTACCTATAAGGATTATCTTTCCTGGACTGAAGAACATGAGCGATGGGAACTTATTCATGGTATTGCATATGATATGAGCCCTGCACCGACAAGAGGGCTTCAAAGGCTTTCTATGTATTTTTCAGGTTTGTTATGTCTTATTTAAAAGATAAAGATTGTGACGTTTATGCTGAATAGGGTTTAAAGTTTTTTATATTGCTTTGGAGATGGTTCTTTTACAATTTCATCATATTCTGCTCCAAATATTTTGTATAAATCAATTTGTAAATCTGGAAACAGGGTGAATGATGGTTTTCCATTTTGGTCAAAAATTAAGGGCTTGTTGTAGGTATTGTTATTAAGAATATATTTTCTGACAATTCTGTCCGTTGGATGAACAATCCAATATTCTTTGACGCCATATTTTTCATATAAATTCATTTTTATAATTTGATCCCGTGCACCGCTTGAGGGAGAGATTATCTCGATAATAACATCAGGTGCTCCTGTGCATCCCTTTTCACTTAGTTTAGAATTATCACAGATAATTGATATGTCAGGTTGAACAATTGTACTTATCTGATCTTCCGATTCATTTGGTTGGTGGAGGAAAACATCGAAAGGTGCAATAAAAACTTCACATTGATTTTCATCGAGAAAATTGCAAATCTGTTTAGAAAATTCTCTTGATATCCTTTGATGGGTCATTCCGGGAGCCGGGCTCATGTCATAGGCTTCCCCATCTATTATTTCCCACCTTTTATCATCCGGCCAGTGTTTGTATTCTGCATATGTGAAATATTGTTTTTCAGATTCTTTAGGTAATGCCATAATGCCCTCCGGCTGTATATATTATAATACCTGCTGTTATTAAAGAAAAGCAGTTTAATTTTCATATGTTCTGATATGAAATAGATCGATTTATTTAGAAAATGTCTAATAAGTTAATTGTCTGCAGTATATAAAGTTAAATACTGCAAATTCTTTATAAATAACAGTACTTTCTATTTATCAGTATCATTTAATCAGTAATATTTAGTACTTAAGTAGTATGGATTTATATACATTGTGGGTATATATTTATAGCAGTTAGTACTTAGTTCTGGTATCTGGTGCTTGAAAGGTTGTCTGGAGGCAAGTAAATGAAAGGATATGTAATTAAATTAAGCTTTCTGGTGATGGTTGTTTTTATAACTCTTGTATTTGTTTCCTGTCCCAATCAAATGAATTCTCCTATCGTTGAAAGTGATCTTTCTGAAAGTTCTGATCAAGGTCTTGTCTATGATGATCCGGCCAGGGGTGTGGCTGTCTATGTGGATGCATCAGGAGTTGAAACTATAATCCAGAGTGAAGAGGAATCGGGGCTTGTTGCCTGTTCGGAAGTTATAGATTATGTACTTTTTGACGAACCTGAGACTGCTTCCCGAAGTGCCGGTGCATATGGAAATTTTAAGAAAGTACTTGTTCTTGGAAACAGGGATGATGGTCAGCCTGGTCTTTGGGTTGTTTATAGCGGGGGAAGAGTTGTTCCTGTTGCAAATATCGATAATCTTGACGATTCCGGACTTAAGGAAATAATAGAAAGC
>DAOVSY010000573.1 GCA_030633365.1 Spirochaetaceae bacterium
AGCAGTTCAGCATCATGAAAAATGGGACGGAACCGGTTATCCAAAGGGACTAAAAGGTAAAGAAATACATATTTATGGGCGATTGCTTGCAATTGCAGATGTATTTGATGCTCTTATATGTAAAAGAGTTTATAAAGATCCCTGGCCAGTTGATAAAATAATTAATATGTTTATAGAAAGCAGGGGTAAAGATTTTGATCCTGATGTAGTTGATATATTTTTAAAAGTAAAAGATGAAATGATAGATGTTTCTATTAGACTCGATGATACTATAAGCTAACAGAGGCAGTCCACAAGGATTTATCTACATTCCCCCGGCTATACCAAATCCAGGGTGAGCTTTTTCAATAAATTATTATTCTCATCTATAATCCTCGTCGCTGCAGATTTTAACTTTTTCATATTCGTAAAACTAATATTATCTATTTCCAGGTTATTTTTTCCCAAAACAGGATTAATTCGGTTATATTCTACTTCTGGAATCTGTTCAAGCTGTTTATTAACACAACCATCCTGGGCTTTGGACATTATGCTGTAAATAGGGGTTCCATTGGAAGGTAACATCCACTCAACAAAACCCCAATCTTTAATCTGCTCATAACTGTAATGCTCTGCAGACCTTCCGGTTCCAAGTGAAAGAATAATAAATTTATCTGCTTTCGGAAATTTTACCCTGGCTTCTGTATAGGCAAACATAGCTGGGTTATTTGCTGCAAGTGCTCCATCAACAAGACAGTATTCTTTTCCACTGGAAAACGATTTTATTAAAGCAGGTTCAAAAAAAGATGGTGCTGCAGAAGATCCTCTGGCAGTATCTTTCATGTAAAAATCATCATTATTGCCAATTAAAAATGGCTTATTTTCAAGCATATCGAAACTTGCAATAAGAACATTTGTAAGGCAGTCACCCATGGTCCTCATACCAAACATATCATCAAGAAGTCTCTCAAACCCTGAAGAATCATATTTTTTATGAAAAGCCTGTTGGACCATCCCTAATTGCTCAAAAACTCTTTCCGGGAAAATATCAGTTCTGCAAGTTTCATATATGTTAACAATATCGGTTATAGAAAATCGGGGTTTATTTGTATATGAATTAGATCCTTCTTTTAAATCCGGTGATGAAATTCCTAAAGCTGTAAGAGAACCACTTGAAGTACCGGCAATTAGATCAAAAACAGAAGATAGATTTCCATTACCGGATTTTTTACTTATAAGCCTTGAAAGTTCTTCCAAAATTAGTGCCGGAATATAACCTCTAATTCCACCCCCGTCAATTGAAAGGATTTTAACAGTTTTTTTTCGAAAACCGGGAAAATTCATTTAGTAATTCTCCTTAGACAGTTTTTTATGCTGTCTTATATTTTGAATTATAATAAAGCTCTTCTCTAATATAAGTACCGATAACTGGCGCCAAATAGCCATTCAATCGTTAAAAAAGATCACATCGCAATAGACTAATATACCTATCTACTCTGCTACATCATGAATCCATCTGGCAGATCTGTATCTTAAAAATCCAAGTACTGCTTTTAAAGCCTCTTCTATAATAATAATAAATACAACCAAATGAAGAGGAAACTTTAGAATTAGGCCAAATATAACCGCAAGAGGAACTCCCACAAACCAGGTACCAATAATATCAATCAAAAAAGAAAACTTAGTATCCCCACCGCCTCTGAATATTCCAATTATAAAATGAAGATTCAAGGACTTAACTACTGTAAATGCAGCGAGTATATACATTACTAAAGTAGCAGACCGTCTGACATTATCTGATACATTAAACAGTATAGGAACATATGGTGCTATAAAGAAGAGAATACTTCCTCCAATAATTCCAAGAAAAAATGCTAAAATTAGAAATCTTCGTGAATATATATGAACACTTTCAATATCTCTTTCACCAATTTTATTTC
>DAOVSY010000559.1 GCA_030633365.1 Spirochaetaceae bacterium
CCAAATATAACAATCTGTTATATTTCTTTATTTCCTGTATATTGTCTTCGAATTACATTGGGTATATCTTAATTATCAGAATAGTATTCAAAAACAGGTTGGTCGCCTGTGCAACCTAAGGAGGAATTACATGACGGTAATTTCATTAAAAGATGTTCATAAAAAGTATCCCCTGGGAAAAACAGAGGTTCATGCAGTTAAGGGTGTTTCCTTTGATATTGAATCCGGGGACTTCATTTCAATTGCAGGACCTTCAGGTTCCGGGAAATCAACAATTCTCAATATGATTGGATGTATTGATACTCCTTCAGAAGGGATTGTTACTATCAATGAAACAAATACCAGTAATTTAAAAGATAAAGAGATAACTAATCTAAGACATGATGTACTGGGATTTATCTTTCAAAACTTTAACCTTATACCGGTTTTAAATGTGTTTGAAAATATTGAGTTTCCTATGCTGCTTGGAAAAAATCCTTTGCCAAAGGCAGAGAGAGAAGCATGGATTTCCCAACTAATGGAAGAAGTAGGTCTTGGAGAATGGAAGACCCATAAACCCAATGAATTATCCGGTGGACAGAGACAGAGAGTTGCAATTGCAAGAGCTCTTGTAACAAAACCACAGATTGTTCTTGCAGATGAACCTACTGCAAACCTGGATTCTGAAACAGGTGCAAGCATTATTCAACTTATGAAGAAGATGAATAAGGAATATGGAACAACTTTTATTTTTTCTACCCATGATCAAACAATTGTTGATATTGCAGATCATGTAATCCAGCTTAAAGATGGAAAAATCATAGAGAACAAACGGAGGTAGGCATGAATGGAATGATTTTTAAAATTGCCTACAGGAACCTAAGGGAACATAAGATCAAAACAATAATTATTGGAACCTTAATGGCACTGGCTATTATGATTCTTGTAGTTGGTAATTCTTTTATGGCAACTGCAGCAAGTGGTATTGAAAAAACTTATATTAAAAATTTTACTGGTGATGTAGTAATTACATCATCTGAAATGGAGAATGCTTCTTTGTTTATGGATGGTTCTATGAACAAGAGAGAAGAGTTAACACCTATAATCCCTTCTTTTGTAGATATACAGGAGTATCTTGAATCTCTTGATTCAGTTACAGCAATAAATCCGCAAATAGCAGGTGCTGCCCTTCTTAAACATGAAGAGGATGGTACCGGCTTTGCAATGCTTTTTGGTGTTGATCCGGATATGTATACAAAAACTTTTCAGGATAATATAAAAATTACCTATGGAAGTTTCCTTAAACCTGGAGAAGAGGGGATTGTTCTTTCAGAAGCAGCTGTAAGGATGATTCAAGATAGCAGTGGTGCAATTGTAAAACCTGGAGATTCTGTACTCTTAACAGGAATGAACAGTGTAACTGGTACAAAAATCAGAGAAGTAACTGTTCGTGGAACTTTTGAATTTGTTCACGAATCACCTCAATTGGAAATGATCTCTTTTATTGATCTGAATAATATTAGAATTATAAATGGTATGCTCTCATATACAGAAGTAGCAGCTAATCTTAGCGAAAGTGAAGAGGCTCTTTTAGGAGAGCTGGATGAAGACTCTCTTTTTGGTTCTGATGATGGAGACCTGTTTGGCGGGGATATCTTATCTGAAGATAATTCTGTTACATCTGATGGATTGGAATCTGATTATTTTAACATTCTTGGTGATACATCAGAAAGGGATAAGTATAGTCAAACTGATCCAGATGCCTGGCATTATGTAATTGTTAAACTTGATGAAAGCGTAAATGAGAAAAAATTTATTAAGAATTTAAATGACTGGTTTGCAGAGAATGGTATAGATGCAAAAGCTTCCGGCTGGCTGGCCGGTGCAGGAACAATAGCAAAAATATCCAACACTCTTACTATTGTTTTCAATTTTCTTGTTTTTATTGTGGCTATTGTAGCTGTAATAATAATTATGAATACTCTGGTAATTTCAGTA
>DAOVSY010000389.1 GCA_030633365.1 Spirochaetaceae bacterium
ACCCTGTATACATCATGTAGAATGTATTCTCGATTTTAACAATCCGGGGATCTTCCAGTCCCCTGAGTTCCTGTTCTCCCTCATTTGTAAGAAGTGGCTCATTCATACGTTCGAAATGGATGCCATCATCACTTACAGCATATCCCAGCTTGCTTATAAAGGGACCATCTTTTCCGCTGGAAGCAATATCTGTAGCCCTGTAAATCATATGAACTTTATTGTTGTCATAAATAGCAGCACAGTTAAAGACGGCAGCAGCTTCCCAGAGATTTTCTTTTTTTGGCAGCATTAGAGGTGTATTAGAAATTCTCCTCAGTTTAATTGGCATATGTATATTTAACCCTCACTTTTAATGGCAATTCTGTTTTCTGTTTCCTTGTCGAAAAAATGGATCCGTTTAATATTAAACCCAAGGCCAATTTTATCTCCAGGTTTTACTTTAGTTTCAGCAGAGACTATCATTTTTACTATAGTTTCACTTAAATTCAGGGCAACTACCTGGTGCGAACCCTGAGGTTCCACAACAAGAATCTCCTCAGTAAATACTGCTTTATCATCTGCAGCTACAAGAAGATCTTCGGGTCTTACACCTATAACAATCTCTTTACCGTTGTATTTTTTCAATTCTTCAAATCCCATGGAATCAATTTCCAGTGTAAAGTGGGAATGTTTAAGGGATATTTTCTCTTTTTTAAATTCACATTTAACAGTAAAAAAGTTAGATGGCGGTGTACCTATAAAACCCGCAACAAACATATTTGCACTTCTAAAATATACATCGTCCGGTGTACCTATTTGAACAATTACACCATCCTTCATAATTACAATTCTGTCAGCCATACTCATTGCTTCTGACTGATCATGAGTAACAAAAATAGAAGTTGCTTCTGTTTGCTGATGAATTGCTTTTAATTCTGTACGCATTATGACTCTAAGTTTTGCATCCAGGTTTGACAATGGTTCATCCATAAGAAACAGCTTTGGTCTAACAGCAAGAGCTCTTGCCAGAGCAACACGTTGCTGCTGCCCTCCTGAAAGTTGACCGGGAAGCCTTTTTAGAAGTTCTCCTATTTTAACCATATCCGCGGTTTCCTGAACACGTTGTTTTATTTCAGCAGAAGACATTTTTTTTAATTTAAGCGAAAAGGCAATGTTTTCGTATACAGTCATATGGGGCCATATTGCATAATTTTGAAAAACCATGCTTATACCTCTATCTCTGGAAGGTATGTCTGTAATATCTTTCCCCTCCAGTAAAATTGTTCCCCTTGTTACTTCTTCAAGGCCGGCAATCATTCTCATTGTTGTGGTCTTTCCACATCCTGATGGACCAAGTAGAACGATAAATTCTTTTTCTTCTACCTCCAGATCCATTTTTTTTACTCCCCAAACTTTTTTTGTGAAGCGTTTTGCAATATCATTTAATTCCAGTGTTATCATTGTTAACTCCTTATGGATGCATAGGTTTTTCTCAACTTCATTTTTAAACTTTTACCCCGCCCCACATCTGGATAATATATTTTCTTATTATCAATGTAAAAATAATTGCAGGCAGAGCCTGGGCAACGCTTCCTGCTGTTATAAGATTTATCTGTCCCTGGGATCCTACAAGTGCTTTATAAACAACAACTGGAAAGGTTGGGTTAAACTGGGTTAATACAACCGCAGAAATAACTTCATTCCATGATCCAATAAAAGAATACATTGCACAGGCTGCCAGACCTGGAAGTGCAAGGGGCAGTGTAACATGCCAGAATGCACCAGCTCTGGTTGTTCCAAAAATCATTGCTGCCTCTTCCAGAGATACAGGAATAGCCATAAAAACACTGGCTGTTATCCATATGCTCAAAGAAATCTGTCCAACTGAATACACGAGGGAGAGCCCTAATGGTTGGTCGTAGAGACCCATCTTGGCCAGTATAATTACCATCGGAATGGCCAGAGATACTGCCGGAAACATTCTTACAAAAAGGACACTCAGTTTAAGAATATTTTTACCTTTAAAGAAATACCGGGCAAAAGCGTAACCTCCCATTCCTCCTATGGTAAGAGAAATGAGCATTGTAGCTCCTGCAACCATAAGAGAATTTAAAACAGCTTTTGGCGCACCGTTTACTACCTGAAAAAATAGAATGTAATTAGCAAGGAGATCTTTTTTTATGGAGAATTCAACTTTGGAATTATTATCCACAACCTTGAGATATTCTACAATTTCCTGACTTGATATTTTGCAATTTGACTGCAGTTTAATAAATTTTCGAAGATTATCAATGTCTTCTTCATTATCTGCAAATACCAGAGGCCCAAAGGGCATAAATTCATCTGCAGATTTATTAAATATAAACAAATGATATCCATCTGTATCTTTATCAATCATAAAATTAGATTTAAAAGATGGTATAAGTGGTTTAGGCCATTCAGAATATGTTTCATAGTCTGACATAAATGAAAAAGAGAAAAGAAAAAATATTGGGAAAATAATTATAAATGCAATTCCTACCAATACAATATACAGAGATGATCGTTTTGCAGATCGCCTTAGCTGCCTTTTTACAACATTATTCATCCTGTTTCTCCTTTTTTTCAAATGAACCGGAAACTTTTAAGTACAATATAGCAGCTGCAGATACAATTATGGCAACAACAACAGACAGAGCAAGACCTATACGTTCGAACTCTGGCGCTCCAAGCTGATCATAGTTAAGTACTACCTGTTCCAGAAGTACCGGTAATCTATTGAATCCGAAAAGAAGTACAATTATCAGCCAAATTTGGATAGCAGAAATTATTCGAAGGATCATAGCAGTAGTAATTGTAGGTTTTAACATTGGGACTGTAATTTTTCGAAGAATCTGAAACTTTGTACCTCCGAAAATAGCTCCTGCTTCTCTTACATCCTCACCTATCCCCTGAAGCCCGGCAAGTAGAATAATCATTACAAAAGGGATAACCGTCCATGCATCGATAATTATAATCATCCACATTGTAGACATTTTTCCTCCTGCAAGGAAAAGGATTTTACTTGCTTCATCAATAAATCCAAAGTGTATTAAAAAACTGTTCAACCAACCTCTTGTCGCCAGCCCTGAGGACCACATGGCTCCAACTGCAACTGCCGGCAGTGCCATTGGGATCATAGCTAAAAAGAGAAACATTGAAGAGCCTCTAAACTTTTTATTAATTAATAATGCAAGACCAAAAGCAAGAAGGAATTCAATAGTAACAGAGAATATTACCAGAAAAGCAGTATTGAAAAGGGCTTCATAAAACACGGGATCTTTGAAGATATGGATGTAATTTCCAA
>DAOVSY010000092.1 GCA_030633365.1 Spirochaetaceae bacterium
TTAAAGTAATTTTTGCTATTTTTTTTCCTAATGATTTTTTCATCTGACTTCCTTATATTGGTATGGTATAGCATAAAAAATATACTTTATAGCAGTAATATAGGTGTTTATTTGTGCTATGTCAATGTAAAGCGCTGGATTATATTATGAAATCATATTATTATCGTTTTATGGAAAATGAACAGATTATAGTGGTAGAGCAATTAATTTCCCTTTACCGAGCTTACATAGAGGAAAAAGAGAATCCTGCTGATGACTGGAAAGCAGATTTTGGCAGATGGCTGTTAGACCCAAAATCAGTACATACTTCAAATGATCATTCCGGTATGGGACAGGAGAATACATTTATAGGCATGATGCTTATTGCTTTAGGCAATTTGACCCGAAATAGGGTAAATAAGCTGATTAATGAATCCCCCTTTTCCACAATAATGGATTATCAATTTCTCCTGGTACTTGATCAGCATGGAAGTATGAAAAAATCAGAATTAATTTCCATCAACTATATGGAAATGTCATCGGGGATTGAGGTCATAAAGCGCCTCTTAAAACATAATTGGGTTTTTGAAGAAATTAATATAAATGATAAGCGGTCAAAACTTGTAACAATATCAGCAGATGGAAAGGATATATTAAAAGAATATCAGGATAAGGTCTACAATCTCTATTCATCATTCAGTTCAGGTTTAGGGTCCAAACAAAAGGGAAATGCATTGTACTATCTGGAATTATTAACTAATAATAATTCTAAAAATTTTCTTTAAAGAGTGTTATTTTTATAAATTTATTATAATTTGTATTTCTTTGAAACATAATTTCCTTTTGTTTGATAATAGAGTTGTCTTATAAGATTTTTGATTTAATATTTTCCTTGACAGCGTATTTCCCTTGTTCTATCATTTTGTAATATAAGCACTTACAGTATGCTCTAACTAAATATGTAGAAAATTAGATGGGAGATTAACTGCAATGGATCTTGAAAAAATTAAAACATGGAAAAAAGAACTGACACATCATCTTGAGGAGGAATTACTTCCCTTCTGGACAAATAGATGCTGGGATTCTTCCAATGGTGGATATAATACCCAGTTTGATAAATTTGGGAATGATTCAGGCGTGGATGAAAAATCGCTTCTTGCACATATGCGAATGATATACTCTTTGTCTATATCTCATTTTTATGGACATGATCCTGATGGGATTTGTGCTGGTCTTGCAAAAAAAGGAGTCGATTTTGCCATTAACAATTATTGGGATACGGTTAATGGAGGATTTTATTGGCTTTTTGACAGAAAGAATAATATTCTTATAGATAAAAAAATTGTGTATGGGCATAGCTTTGCAATCTATGCTCTGGCCACTTACTCAAAAGTTTTTGGAGATACTGTTGCACTTGAATATGCAGAAAAATGTTTTAATCTTCTTCAAATTCATGCTGCTGAAACAGCTTATGGTGGGTACCTGGAAATGTTTGAACAAGATTGGACTGTGTGTAGGGCTGGCAGCGGGGGCGGAGACAGGAAGACTCTCGATGTACATATGCACTTAATGGAAGCTTTCACAGCTCTTTACTCAGCCAGTGGTAAAGCAATTCATGGAAGAAAATTAAAAGAGATTATCGAGATTCTAATTAAAAAAATTATACATCCGGAATACAAAACCGGTATTCCTCAGTTTAATATAAAGTGGGAGGTTGTTCCGCAAATAAAATTTGATATTGTATGGGGCTGGGATAGATTCGAGGAAGAAGATAATCAGAAAAGTAATTCTCTGGATAATACCTCCTATGGGCATAATGTTGAGTTTTTTTGGTTACTGCTTGATTCTCTTAAATTACTGGGTGAGAATTCTGATGACTATAAAGATTTATTTAAAACTATACTTAAACATGCAGTCACAAACGGAATAGATTATTCAAATGGTGGTGTCTATGTCGAAGGTTCACATGATGGAACAAAAGTCTACGATATGACAAAAGAATTTTGGCAGCAGGCAGAATTCCTAATAGGAATGCTCACGGCCTATACTCTTTATAAAGATGAGAAATATCTGGCTGGATATGAAAATATTCATAATTTTGTAATGAAGTATGTAATTAAGCATGAGGTTGGAGAGTGGTTGCCATTACTAACACGGGAAGGGATACCTATCTGGGAGCATATGAGCCATTCCTGGAAGATAAATTATCATTCTATAAGAGCTGCTGTATTATCAATTGAACTATTGGATAAAATTATTCAGATAGATCCGGACACGATTCCCTTATAATTAATTCGGGTTCAATTACTATTTGACCTGCTTTACTATGTTTATCCTTTAGTCTGGCAAGAAGTTGTTCGGCTGCAATTGCCCCCAATCTGTATTTGGGCTGATGAATAGTGGTAATAGGGATTCTGTATCTTTCTGCAAAGGAAACATCGTCAAATCCGACAACGGCTACTTGTTCCGGTATTGAAATACCTTCATCAATAAGACCATCGATAACTCCAAAAGCTATAAAATCATTCAGGGCAAATATACCACAGCTATGTGTCATATTTTTAAAATATTCTGCATGTTCTTTAATAAAATTATATCCATCCTGCTGTCTGTATATTTCTGTAAAAAGTTTAACTTTTATATTGCTGGAGTTATGTCTGCCAATCTCCCTATAGAATCCTGAAACACGATCATCTGATGTTTGATGTTCGAACCCTTTCAGACATATAATCTCTTTAAATTTATTCTCAATAAGTAATCTTGTTCCCATTTCTGCACCAATAACATTATCAGATGTTACAAAACATTGTTCGGAGTCAGTATCTCTGTAATTCATAAAAACTACAGGGGTAGTACTTTTTTTTAGCATTTTGAATATTGAAGCTTCAGTATCAATAGGTGCAATTAATAGACCATCAACCTGGTTCCTGTAGAGTTTTTCTATAATATCCTGCTCTTTTCCCTTATCCCAGTTAGAGCTTGTAAGAAACATAATGTATCCATTTTGATGAAGTACAGCTTCAATTCCTCTGGCGATTTCTGTAAAAAATGGATTTGCAAGATCTTCAATTACTACACCAATAATATGAGATTTTTTATTTGTAAGTGCTCTCGCCAGATTACTCGGTTGATAATTATGAGTCTCAATAATTTCCAGAATTTTCTGTCTGGTTTTAGAGTTTACCTTATCCGAGTCATTTAAAACTCTGGATACTGTTGCTTTTGAAACTCCTGCTATTCTGGAGATATCATCTATATTAAGTTTCTTGTTCATTTCTTAAAAATCCAAAGTTGTCCACTTCTTATCAGATTTGTTATTCTTAATTATTGATTCAATAAATGAAAGACCAAGCACTCCCTGATCTGCGTCAGGATAATCCCATCCAGATTTACCACCATTACATGGTTTTTTGTTGCTTGCAATACATTTTATAGCCTTAAAACCAGCTTTATATATATTAGCAAATGCACAAATTAATCCTTCAGGATGTCCTCCTGGTAGATTTGCAGCATTTTTCGCATCATCACAAATAGCTTCTGATCCTTTCTTGTATATGGTGCTGGTTCCATCAGGATTTAATTTTTCCAGGGTTTCTGGATATTCCTGATCCCAGGACAGTCCTCCCCTTGTTCCGTATATTTTTATTCTAAGTGCATTCCCTTCTCCGGTTGAAACCTGGGATGCATGTAATATTCCTTTAACATTATCAGTAAAGTGAATTAACACAGATCCAGCGTCATCAAGGGGATTCTCTGGTATAGATGAACCCAGATCTGCACATACCTCTTTTGGAATAAGGTTTGTGATTGTCTGAACCAGATTCAGGGCATGTATTCCGACATCCATCATGGTACAGGAAGGGCCTGAAATATCAGGATCCAGATGCCAGGTTTTAAATAATTCAGGATTATCAATAAGTGGTGAAAGCCACCCTTGAGTATATTCAACAACAATTCTTACTAATTCCCCTATATCTCCTGAATGAACAATATGTCTTGCCTGTTTTATCATTGGATATCCTGTGTAGCCATGAGTAATAGCAAATATCAGATTATTTTTTTCAGAGGTCTCCTTTATATCTATTGCCTGCTTTAAGGATATTGCCATTGGCTTATCAGAAAAAACATGAATTCCGGCTTTGAGAAAGGCAAGAGAGATATCATAGTGAGATGAATTGGGGGTAGCAACAATAACGAAATCTATTCTTTCCTCAAGGGGGAGTGATAGTTCTTTTTCGAGCATTACTTTGTAATCAGGATAAGATCTCCCTTCCTTTATATTTAGTTCGCCACCTCGCGTTATACTTTTTTCAGGATTCTTTGAGAAAACCCCGGCAACTATTTCTGCCTCTCTATCCAGAGATGCTGCAGCAATGTGGACATATCCAATAAATGAATTTTTTCCTGCTCCAAGTATTCCACCTTTCAGTATTTTGTTCATACTTTTCTCCTTTTGATCCAATCTATTGTAACCCGAGGATTCTTCTATTTTTATTTTCATCTGATTCTCCACCAGCAAAATCATCAAATGCTCTTTTTGCCGTTTGTATAATCATTGAATTAATAAATGGTGCTCCCTCTCGTGCTCCCTGCTCTGAATCCTTTATACAGCATTCCCATTCCATTACTGCCCATGAATTAAAATTATTTTCAGAAAGTGTGGTAAATACTTTCTGAAAGTCAACCTGTCCATCACCGAGGCTTCTAAATCTTCCTGCCCTTTCCAGCCATGGGCTATATCCTCCATAAACACCGGTTTTTCCACTTGGATTAAACTCAGCATCTTTAACATGAAAAGCTTTGATGTAAGGAGCATAAATTTTTATGTATTCAATATAATCCAGGCATTGTAAAATAAAATGTGAAGGATCATAAAGAATTTTTACTCTATTATGATTTCCGGTTGCATGAAGGAAGCGTTCAAATGTAATGCCATCATGAAGATCTTCCCCGGGGTGTATTTCATAAGCAAGATCTATTTCATAATCTTCAGCTGTGTTAAGTACAGGCTGCCATAATTTTGCAAGTTCTTTAAATCCCTGCTCTACAAGACCTGCAGGTCTTTGGGGCCATGGATACATAAGATGCCACATTAAAGCTCCAGAAAAAGTTGGCAGAACTTTGAGACCCAGATTGGCCGAGGCTTTAATAGATTTCTGCATCTTTTGTACAGCCCATTTCTGTCTATCAGTAGAGTTATTTCTATATTCTGGTTCAGTAAATACATCAAAAAGTTCGTCATATGCCGGATGCACGGCTATTAACTGACCAAAAAGGTGAGTTGCCAGTTCTGTAATTTCCAAATTATTACATTTCCCTCTAAGTTCATCACAATAATCTTTCGATTCTGCAGCAATATCAATATCAATTAAAGATTTTTCATTTGCAGGTATTTGAACACCTTTGTATCCAAGTGATTTTGCCCAGTTCGTAATATTTTCGAGATTATTAAATGGAGCTTCATCCCTTAAAAATTGTGCAAGAAAGATTGCAGGGCCTTTTATATCTTCCATGAATTGCTCCTTGTTCTATTCTACTAATTGTAACCGGTTACAATTAGTAGTGTATCATAATTTTGAATATGTTCAAGTTTTTTAGTTAATATAGTAGCAATATACGCAACAAAAAAAATGTTTGACTTGTAAAAAACTCCATGCTACAATTGTAACCGGTTACAAAGATAGTTTGCATTCCGGAGTAAACCATTATTATGGGCGATGTAATTTTAAGGGCAACAGACATTTGTAAAAGTTTCTCTACTGTTGAAGTTCTTCATAATATCTCTTTTCAGATCAATAGAGGTGAAATTTTAGGTATAATTGGAGAAAATGGGGCAGGAAAATCTACAATGATGAAGATTCTGTCCGGAATATATACTCCTACATCCGGGGAGATCTATTTTGAAGATAACAAAGTAATAATCAATAAACCAGCTGATGCAAAGAAAATTGGTATTAGTATTATTCCCCAGGAATTTAATCTAATAAGTGACCTTACTGTTTATGATAATATTTTTCTTGGTTCTGAATTACTAAAATCCAATGGATTTTTGGATAAAGATAAGATGAAAACCAGAACCAAAAAACTACTACAGGATCTTCAGGTTGAGATATCTCCAGAAGCAATGATTGAAAATCTTAGTGCAGCAGAAAAACAAATGATAGAAATTAGTAAGGCTCTGGCTTTTGAATCTAAGATACTTATAATGGATGAACCCACCTCTGTATTGACTCAGCATGAAATAGATATTCTTTTTAATTTAATGAGAAAACTAAAAGAATCGGGATTAACCATAATTTATATTTCTCATAAGCTTAAAGAAGTAAAAGAAATATGTGATAAAGTTATGGTTCTTCGTGATGGTAATTTTATTCTTGAAAGCAACATAAATGATATATCTCCGGAAGAGATGGCCAGAAGTATGGTCGGCAGAGAACTTTCTCAAATATTTCCTGAAAAACATATTGCCGAAGATAAAATTATTTTTGAGATAAATAATATTACAGTTCCAGGTGTACTTGAAAACATCAGTTTTTCCCTTAAGAAGGGGGAAATACTGGGTCTTGCAGGGCTTGTAGGTGCCGGGAGAACAGAAGTTTCAGAAGCAATTATGGGCTTACGAAGTATAAGCTCCGGTGAAATTTATATAAATGAGAAAGAAATTAAAATTAAACAACCAAAAGATGCAGTAGAAAAGGGGCTGGCTTATCTTTCTGAAGACAGACAGGGTAGCGGAATAATAACTTCCTTCTCTGTAACTCATAACGTAACCCTGGTTTCTCTATCAAAATACAGTGATAATTTTTTTCAGTGGATTAATAAAAATTCCGAGACAGATGTTTCAGAAAAATATAAAAAACTTTTTAATTTAAAAACACCATCTCTGGATACTCCTCTTGAGTTTTTAAGTGGTGGGAATCAGCAAAAAGTATCTTTATCTAAAACAATGGATACTAACCCATCAATTTTGATTGTTGATGAGCCTACCAGAGGTATTGATGTTTCTGCAAAGCAGGAGATTTATCATTTTATTAATTCTCTTGTTACAACAGGGGTTTCATGTATTTTTATATCATCTGAAATAGAAGAAATTATTGGTATGTGCAACAGAGTGGTTGTCATGCATGATGGGAAAATAGCCGGGATTTTGGAAGAAACACAGATCAATGAAGAAGAAATTATGTTATATGCAACTGGTTTAAAGTAAGGAGGCACAGGGTATGATAAAAGTCCCACAAATAATTAGCAGGATAGATTGGCAGAGATATGCCTCCTTTGTTGCCCTGGTATTCCTTTTTATCCTCTCCTCTTTTTTAAGTCCATATTTTTTAAAACCACAGAATCTTATAAATATTATGAGGCAGGTTTCTTATACAGGAATAATTGCTCTGGGAATGACTTTTGTTATAATTACTGCAGGAATTGATCTGTCAGTTGGATCTCTTGTGGCATTTACCGGAGCTGTTGTTGTGCTCTCAATGAATGCACTTTTAAAGGTCATAGATAACGAAGTTATTGTTATTGGCTTTGGTATACTAATAGGTATTATTGTAGGAGGCGCAGCAGGGGGATTTAACGGAATTATGATTACCAGAGGGAAAATAGCTCCGTTTATTGCTACTCTGGGTACTATGTCGATTTTCAGGTCTCTTTCTTTGTATATTGGTGATGCCGGGGAGATCCAGTCACATAACAATCTCTATGGAGATTTCGGGATGGGATCATTCTTGTTTATTCCTGTTCCAGTATGGGTTCTTCTTAGTCTTGCAGCAGTTTTACATCTTGTTCTTAACAATACTAGATTTGGAAGATACTTGTGTGCAATTGGATCAAATCAAAATGTAGCTAGATTTTCAGCTATTAATGTAGATAGAATCAAGTTTCAGGCCTATGCGCTTATTGGAATGCTGGTTGGTATTTCATCAATACTAATTGCTTCCCGTTTTAATGCAGTAAGTACTTCAAATATGGGACTGACATATGAATTGGATGCCATAGCCGCAGTAATTATCGGCGGTACGGCCATGACCGGTGGCAGAGGCACTATTTGGGGCACCGTTTTTGGAGCGGTTATCTTAGGCATTATTAATAATATGATGAATATGGTTGGTGTTTCTCCTTATCTTCAGGGAACAGTAAAAGGTCTTGTAATAATTATTGCTGTCTATTTTCAGAAACAGAAGCAATAGAGGAATATTTAAGGAGATATACTTGAAAGAAAAAAAAACAGTAATTGCCTGTCCTTTCCCTCAAAGTCTGGATAATATTTTTTCAGCTGAGAACTTAGCCAAAATGAAAAATCTTGTGGATTTTAAAATTTTAGGTGATGGAAAAGTTGATTATACTGAACTGGACAAGCTCCTCCCTGATGCTTTTGCATTAATAGGTCAGATGGATATGCCTAAAGAGAGACTGGAAAAAGCTCCTAAATTAAAGGTTATATTTAATGTTGAAGGTAATTTTTATCAAAATATTGATTATGACTATTGTTTTAAAAATAATATCTATGTATTGAATTGTGGAATTGTCTATTCAAAACCTGTAGCAGAAATGGGTCTTTGTTTTGCTCTTGATCTTGCCCGTGGTGTTACAAAAGAAGATAGGAAATTTAGAAAGGGAAAAGAAAGTTACCTTGGCGATAGTTGTAAAGATTCGGTTCTTCTGGCAGGGAATGATGTTGGATTTATTGGATTTGGTAATCTTGGGAAAGCTCTTTTAGCCCTTCTTAAGCCATTTCATTGTAATATTAAAATATATGATCCATGGATACCTGATAATGTAATCATCGAAAATAACTGTATTCCTGCCTCTCTTGATGAAGTTCTAAGCAGTTCAAAATTTATCTTTGTACTTGCGGGTGTAACAAAAGAGAATACAGGATTTCTAGATAGAGAAAAGTTTTCTTTAATTGGAAAAGATGCTTTTTTTATGCTTCTTAGCAGAGCTGCAGCTGTCGATTTTGAAGCTCTTCTGGATTTTGTTGCAAATGGAAAGTTTTCTGCAGCTGTAGATGTTTTTCCGGAAGAACCAATGCCTGTAAATCATCCTGTAAGAAATGTTTCCAATATGATTTTATCTCCCCATCGGGCTGGTGGTATACCCCAGGCTTTTGATCTGATTGGAGAGATGGTAATTGATGATCTGTCGCTCTTACTAAGAGGGCTGCCTCCTGTAAGAATGCAGAAAGCAGTTTATGAAACAGTTAAAAGTTTTATTAGTAAGCCTGCTGGGTAGAATTATTAGTGTTTAATAATGCATCCGGAAACCTAATTTATATCCGTTTGCAGTATATATATTTTAGGAGGCGACAGTATGAAAAAATTTTTCTCCGTTATGCTTGTTATCTTTTTAGCAGTTTCATTCATGGCTTTAATTGGATGTTCTCAGAAAGAAGCGGCAGCACCCGAAACTCCTGCAGTACCAACTGTATCTGCTGAAGAGGCAGTCGCAAAAAATTATGTTGGGAACATAGGTATTTCTTTACCTACTGCTACCCATGGTTATATGGGGCGTGTAAACTGGTGGGTAAAAAAATCAGTTAAA
>DAOVSY010000341.1 GCA_030633365.1 Spirochaetaceae bacterium
AGTACCAGATTTTCTGATGGTTTCCGTTATGGTCTTGGTGCAGAGGTTGGTGTTAGTACAAATAAAATTCATGCCCGGGGACCTGTAGGTCTTGAAGGCCTTGTTATCTATAAGTGGAGACTAAAGGGGAATGGACACAAGGTTGAAGATTATTCATCTGGAAGAAATAAATTTACACATAAAATTATTAATAAAGAGTACAAGAGCCTTAAATAATGCGTAACTTTAGTGATTCCCATAGAGTAGTTATAAAAATTGGTACAAACCTGCTGACAAAAGATGGTAAATTTAATACCCAGTATGTTCATGACATTAGTGCACAAATTGCAGGATTAAAGGAACGTGGTCTTCAGATCCTCCTTGTCAGTTCAGGAGCTATTGGGATGGGAGCTGCAGAACTTAATCTAAAAAACAGAGTAAAAGAAATAAAAATGAGACAGGCCTGTGCAGCTATTGGTCAGCCTTTACTTATGCATCAGTATAGAGATTCTTTTGGAGAATATGGTATATCAATTGCTCAGGTTCTTGTAACCAGGGAAGTTTTTAGTAACAGGACAACTTTTCTAAATCTTAGGAATTCTGTGGAAACCCTTCTTACTCTTGGGATTATCCCTGTTTTTAATGAAAATGATTCAGTCTCAACAGATGAAATTGGATCTGCCTTTGGTGATAATGACCGTCTGAGTGCAATGATAGCAAGTAAAGTTGATGCAGATCTATTGATAATACTAACAGACATAGATGGCCTGTATAATGGTGATCCCCGAAAAGATCCCAAAGCTTCTCTTATTTCCAGTGTGGAAGAGATTACAGATGAAATACTGGGATTTGCAGGATCAGAAGGCAGTGAGTTTTCCACTGGTGGTATGAAGACAAAACTTCAGGCCGTTTCCATTGCAGCAAATGCAGGGTGTAAAACAATTTTAGCTAATGGCAGTAAGAATGAAATTTTACAAAAACTGATAGATGGTGATGATGAAGGGACTGTATTTTTAGAGGGGAAAAAGCTTTCAGCCCGATCAAGATGGATATTAAACAGTGTTCCCCTTGGTCAGATAAATATTGATAAGGGTGCGGTAAAGGCTTTACAAAATAAAAAAAGCCTTCTTCCTTCCGGAATTACTTCAGTAGAAGGTGTCTTTGATGAGGGTGAGGTTGTTTCAATAAACGGAATAGCAAATGCTGTAAGTAAATTTACCAGCACAGAAATTGAAAATATAATTGGCCATCATTCAAAAGATATTCCAAATTTACTTGGAAAGGGTAGAAAAGATGTAATAGCCAGAGCTGAGGATATAATTTTTTTGTAAATTATAATAGGATAACTATAAGTTAATACATGTTTATTTTTGCCGATAGGATAAGGTATGAGTACAACTGTTTTTATAAATGCTTTGGAATTAACAAATTTTGCTTTTAAGAGTCTTCCCGGAGGAGAAAATTCATTTACCTCCATTCTAAATTTTGCTTCACAACTCCCGGAAGTAGATAATATAGTTGTTTTAGCCTCCTCTGATTTTTCACAGACAGGTAATTATAAAATTGTCCATCCTGCAGGATCAGATATGAAGGATCTTGTAACTGTTTTTATAGAAGAAACTGGAGAATCTGAAAATATATTTTATTTTTTTGGAGATACACCATTACTGGATCTTTCAATTACAGAAAGAATGTTTAAAAATCATCTTCAATATTTTGCCACATATACATTTGCCGATGGATATCCCTTTGGACTGGCTCCTGAGATACTCCAGAAATCAGTGTTTAATCAACTTAAGACACTTTCAGAAAAAAATAAGATTAAAATAGATAGACAATCAATTTTTGAACTTATTCAGAAAGATATAAATTCCTATGATATTGAAACAGAAATATCCAGTATAGATCAACGGATGTTAAGAGTGTCTCTATCTGCAGATACAAAGAGAAATTTTAATCAGTTAAGCCGAATTATAGAGCAATTACAAGTAGATGGAAAAACAGGTGAAGAGGCTCTGGTTAATATCCTGGAAAATAATCAGGAGCTTTTACGAACAGAACCGTCATTTATTAATGTTCAAATAACAGGTGGTTGTCCCCAGGCTTGTTCCTACTGCCCATATCCTACAATAGGTGGAGATGTTGTTAATCGAACTGATGAGATGACAATGACACAATGGAAGATGATACTTTCCAAAGTAAAATCGTTTAGTGATGATGCTGTTTTTAGTATATCAATGTGGGGGGAGCCATCTCTTCATTCAAATATTTTTGGAATAGTAGAAGAACTTCTTAAGATTGAAAAGTTTACTTTAATTATAGAAACATCTGGTGTTGGATGGGATCAGGATATATTAAAATCAATTGCAGAAATATCAAATGGAAGAATAGAATGGATTCTTTCTTTGGATGCTCAAAATCCTGATTCATATAAGGAACTTAGGGGTGAAGGTTGGGAAGAAGCAAATAAAACAGCTGTTTTTCTCCATGAACTTTTTAATGATAATCTATATATTCAGTCTGTTCGAATGAAAAATCAGGAAGAATACCTTGAAAATTTCTATAGATCCTGGAAGGAAAAGGGTTTCAATGTAATTATACAGAAACATGATCATTTTTGCGGAGTCCTTCCAGATCTTAGGGTAACGGATCTGTCTCCTGTAAAAAGATTTCCATGCTGGCATTTGAAGCGTGACTTAAATATTCTTATTGACGGAACAGTTCCTATGTGCAGGGAAGATCTTAAGGGTAAGTTTATTTTAGGAAATATATTTACAGATGAACCTAACCTGATTTGGAAGAATGGCCGTACCCATTATTTTGATCATCTTTCCGGTTCTTATCCTCAAATTTGTAGAGAGTGTGATGAATACTATACCTATAACTTCTAAAAACCCAAGGATACCATACACAATTGTTGGTGGGAAAAAAAGTGATAAAAATTTAAGTCTTTCTCCAGTAATAAGCCTTTTGGTTCTTAACCGGGGAGGGCGACCCTATAAGGCAGAATATCTTAAACACCTTGAATCTTTGGGGGACGTTGAAATTATGTCTGTACAGGGGCCTTCAAGTACCTATGATGTAGAATCTCTTTCAGTTCGTTTTCCTCAGGTCAAGTTTCTTATTCTTGGGAAAAGTGCTACTCCCGGAGAGCAGATTAATATTGGAATTCTGGAATCGACCGGAAGAAGTGTCATGGTTTTTTGGGATGATATGCAGCCTGGATATAGATTTACTGAAAAGTTTTTGAATCATGTGGATAAATCTGAAGATTTATGTTCTGTTCCAATTTTACAAAGTACTAAGTACGAGACGGTTCCTTCCTTAATGGCTCCATCCTTTTATGGGAGCAGATTGAAGATGATATCTCTTATGCCCTCTTCCAATGGAGCTGCAACTTTATTTCCCTTTGATTATTCAGGAATTTATAATAAAGAAAAGTTTTTATTGAGTGGTGGATTTGATTTTAATATTAAAAATCATTATTGGCAGAAACTTGATTTTGGGTTCAGAGTTCATATGTGGGGAGATTCAATATCCTTCAATACCGGAATAAAAATAGAATATCTTCTGGAACAGTTTCCGGAAGATACAACACCGGATAAGTATTATAATATGTTTTATCTGAAAAATATGATTTTAAGATTTTCCGGAGATAATGCTTTTATAAGCTGGGGGAAATTAGTAGCTTACAGTTTTAAATCGGGTTCTTCTTTGCTATCTTCAATAAAAGAATATAAAGCAGCTAAAGAATGGGTGGAAATTAATAAATTCCGTTTTATTTGTGATGCCAGACAGGTGACTAATCTTTGGGAGGTAC
>DAOVSY010000001.1 GCA_030633365.1 Spirochaetaceae bacterium
ACTATTATTCTCTCTGGTGAGGTTGATAAAGATCTTGCAGAAAAAGTTGTAACACAGCTTCTCTTGTTGGAAGCGGCAGGAGATGAGCCTATAAAAATTTTTATAGATTCACCTGGTGGTGATGTTGATGCAGGGTATGCCATTTTTGATATGATTCGTTTTGTAAAACCTGATGTGTATACAATTGGTATGGGCCTGGTAGCAAGTGCTGGTGCACTTATATTACTTGCTGCTTCTAAAGAACACAGACTGGGATTTCCCAATTCCCATTATCTGATACATCAACCTTTAAGTGGTATCCGGGGAGTTGCAACAGAAATAGAAATTCATGCTAAAGAACTTGAAAAACTTCGAATTAAATTGAATGGGCTAATAAGTGAAGAGACAGGCCAGGAAATTTCTAAGGTGGAGAAAGATACAGATAGAGATTTCTGGATGAATGCAGAAGAATCTAATGAATATGGATTAATTTCTAAAATTATCAGCAAAAGAGAAGAGCTGGAAGTTTAATTTAAAAAATATTACTATTTTTGAAGTAGAATTACTGTTTGCCCTATATTGTATTATATGAGAAAAAAACAATTTTCAGGGCAGATGGTAATTTTATTTATTTTATCAATTTTTATTCTTCTAATAATATCCTGTACAAGGTGTGTTCTTCCTGGTTTCGATAATTTATCGAACAGCATAGTATTCATGTCATATAATACTCAAAATATTTTTGATGATACTGATAATGGAACTGAGTATCCTGAATTTGATCCTTCCGGGGGTGAATGGGGTACTAGTGAGTATAATACCCGCTTATTCAATCTTTCAGAAATTATTCGCCGGTCTGTTGACCGAGGACCCGATCTTATTGCCCTACAGGAAATAGAAAATGAACGGGTAGCAGAAGATCTGGTAGAGGGCTACTTAAAAGGTCTGGGCTATAATTATATTATTGTAACAGATACTGAGGATTCGGCCATTCAATTAGGGTTTATCAGCCGTCTTGAACTGAACAATATTAAAGTTCATCATATTCTAAGTAATGGGAAATTATTAGGCAGACCAATACTGGAAGTTTCTGTTACAGTTAAAGAAAATACAGTTTATGTTTTTAATAATCATTGGAAATCCAAGTTAGGTGGGGCTGAGGAAACAGAATCTGCCAGAATAGCTTCTGCAGCTTTGCTTAGTCGTCGGATTAATGACCTGTATTTGCTGGATCTCGGGGCAGAGGTTGTTGTTCTGGGTGATTTAAATGAAAACTGGGATGAATATCGTCGAAATAATGGAGAATATATTACAGCTTTAATACCTAATAAGGACATCCCTGCCTTTGATATTTCCGGATCCATTGTTATTGCTGAAAACGAAAATGAATTATCACTGGTACAGGAACCTGATTTGATCTCGCTTTTGAGCCCCTGGTGTATATCCAGTGAAGAAAATGGTTCCTATGTTTATAATAATTCCTGGGAGACTATAGATCATGTTTTACTTAATTCTTCAATGTTTAACGGATCCGGATTTGAATATAAGAGTTTTACAGTTGTATCCGATGATTTTCTTTTAAATGCATGGGGAGATCCTCTGGCATGGAAAACAGAAACTGGTTATGGATACTCTGATCATCTTCCGGTTCTTTTGGTACTGGAAAAATAAGCCTCTATTTAGCTGAAGGCTCTCTTTCTTCTGTAAAATCTTTATCCTGGGTAGATACCTGATAGAAAAGGTGTTCCAGTTCCAGACCAATATTTACATTTTGTATAACACAAGGACAATCACAGTCATATTTTTGACACTTTAATTCTACTGGTGCAAAATTTAAGACACCACGAATACCTGCAGAAACCATTTTATCAAGAACACTGGAGGCTTCATCTCCAGGAACAGCAATAATTCCAACTTTAATATCATTATCTTTGACATAATCATCAAATTTATCCATTCCAAATACTGGAATGGTTGTTGTATCATTTACATTCAGCGGATCCATATCAAAACCGGCAACCAGATGTATATCATCAGAAATAAAGCCAGGGTAATTCATCAATGATTGGCCAATTCTTCCACAACCTACAAGAACTACATTTTGAGGTACGTTTCGTCCAAGGATAATATCAAATTCCTCAACCAGCATATCAATGTTATATCCTCCCCTTTTATTACCGGAAAGGTGAAGAGTAGAAAAATCTTTTCTTACAAGGGCTGGAGTAACTCCAATTGCATCACCCAGATTATTTGAAAATACTCTTTCAAATCCAAGGGATTTTAATTTATGAATTAACCGCTTATACTTTGTTAGTCTGAGAATAAATTCTTTATTCATTTTCTACACTCGCTAAATTTAAATTTGAATATAATATTCTTAAAGTATCATTATATTGGTTTATTTAATATATGTAAACACAATTATTGCTTGTTTTAAAATAAATAATTTGTTTATTAGATCTTTTTGTAAATATAAAGCATATAGTAGTAATAGCATTGAGAATTGTACAATAAATAATTATGTTTGTTTATCGAAATTGAGAGTTTAACTTATTTGCTATTAGATTGTATTTAAGTTAAAATTGCAAGGATTAAACGTACTGTTACTGGAGGTTTCATGTCTGTTACTAGTGTGGAAGAGGTAATATTTTCTGATGAGCTAAATTCTTTTATTAGCGATTGGAAAAATCAACCTGGAAATCTAATAATGATCCTGCATAGAGTTCAGGAAGAATTTTCTTATATCCCTAGAGCTGCTGCAAAAAAAATATCTGAAATGCTGAATGTCCCAATGTCGAAAATATATGGTGTAATAACATTTTACCATTATTTTAAGCTTGAAAAACCAGGGAAGCATAATATCCAGGTATGTATGGGTACTGCATGTTACCTAAAAGGTGGAGAAGATCTTATAGATGAACTTGAAAATATTCTTGGTATTGGAGTGAACCAGGTAACGGACGATGGAAAGTTTTCTATTGAAGCAGTTCGTTGTGTTGGATGTTGCGGTTTGGCCCCTGTTGTTGTCATTGGGGGTAAGGTCTTTGGTAAACTTAATAAAAAGAAACTTCCTGAAGTTCTCGCGAATTTCGAGGACGAGTAGTGGAGGTTATAAATATGTCGAAATTAAACAGGAATGAACTAAAAGCCTTGAGGGAAGAGAAAAGAAGAGAATTTTCTTCCAAAGCAAGAGATAGTAATACAAAAATAATTATTGGTGTAGGAACTTGTGGTGTAGCTGCAGGAGCAAGAGAAACAGAAAGTGCTTTTATAGATGAACTTAAAATACAGAATATATCAAATACTACTGTTATTTCTGAAACAGGTTGTATGGGGCTTTGTCATGTTGAACCGACTATTGAAGTTTTCGTCCATGGTATGCCGTCTGTTATTTATGGAAATGTAGATGAAAAAGTTGCCAGGGAAATAGTAAAAACTCATATTCTGGATAAAACTGTTGTTACAGCTAATGTTTTTGACAAACCTGCAGCAGATATAGTTAATGAAAATGAAAATACTTCTGATTATAAACAATATCGAATTGTTTTAAGAAACTGTGGAATAATAGATCCCGAAAAAATTAATGAGTATATAGCCAGGGATGGATATATGGCTCTTGAAAAAGCAGTTTTTGAGATGACTGGTGATGATATTATAAATGAAATGAAAATTTCCGAACTTCGCGGCCGGGGTGGGGCTGGTTTTCCTACATGGATGAAGTGGAATTTTACAAAACAGGTTGATGCAGAATCCAAATATATAGTTTGTAATGCCGATGAGGGTGATCCTGGAGCATATATGGATCGTAGTACTCTTGAAGGAGATCCTCATTCAATTCTGGAAGCAATGACTATAGCCGGTTACAGCATAAACTCAAATAAAGGATATATATATATTCGTGCAGAATACCCTCTGGCAATTGAAAGATTAAAAATAGCTATGAAGCAATCCAGAGAATTGGGACTACTGGGTGATAATATTCTGGGAAGTGATTTTAATTTTGATATTGAGATTAGATTAGGAGCCGGAGCATTTGTGTGTGGAGAGGAAACAGCCCTCCTGGAATCTATTGAAGGAGAAAGAGGGATGCCTAATCCCCGACCTCCATTTCCTGCAGTTAAGGGTGTTTGGGGTGAACCTACAATTATTAATAATGTTGAAACCTGGGCAAGTGTTCCTGTTATTATTAACAAAGGTGGAGAATGGTTTTCCTCTATTGGTACAGAAGATACCAGAGGTACAAAAGTTTTTGCATTAACTGGTAAAGTTCAGAATTCCGGACTGGTGGAAGTTCCCATGGGAACTACCCTTAGAGAAATTATCTATGATATTGGCGGTGGTATTCCCAATGGGAAAGAATTTAAAGCTGTTCAGACAGGTGGACCTTCGGGTGGTGTAATTACAAAAGAATATCTTGATACTCCAATCGATTATAAAAGTCTGCAGGAACTTGGATCAATTATGGGTTCCGGGGGAATGATTATTCTGGATGAAGATGATTGTATGGTGGACGTCTCCAAATTTTACCTGGGATTTACTATTGATGAGTCCTGTGGAAAGTGCCCTCCCTGCCGTGTTGGAGGAAGGGCTCTTCATAATATTCTTGAGAAGATTACCAGGGGTGAAGGGGTTATTGAGGATCTTGATAGGCTTAAAGCAATTGGAGCTACTATGCAGGAGGCTTCTCTTTGCGGTTTGGGACAGACATCTCCTAACCCAATTTTATCCACCCTTAAATATTTTGAAGAGGAATATATTGAACATATAAGTGATAAAAAATGTAGAGCAAAAAAATGTAAAGCATTAATTACATTTGAAGTAATACCGGATGCATGTACAGGTTGTACTTTATGTGCCCGTAAATGTCCGGTTAATACCATTTCCGGTGCACGCAAAGAGGTTCATTTTATCAATCAGGATGCCTGTATAAAGTGCGGTGAATGTTTTGATGTCTGTAACTTCGATGCAATCCTGATTAAATAACATGTAGGGGTACCCCTTGCGGGTACCCCTACTTATATAAAAGGGGATCAGTATGAGTGAAAATGGATCAATAAAAACATTTGTTATAGACACCAATGTTTTTATTCATAAAGCAGATGCTATCCTTTCCTTCAGGGATAATGAAGTAGTTATTCCCCTGGGTGTTCTTGAAGAACTTGATACTCTAAAAACCTATAGTGATGAACGTGGCAGAAATGCCAGGCATGCAATAAGGTTTATTGATTCTATAGCAAAGCATGGTGATCTTCAAAAAGGAATCAAAATGGAGAATGGTTCCATTCTTCGTGTAGCAGTTTCTTTTAATAAAAAAGATATATCCAGTGATCTTAACAGAACCAAAGTTGATAATCATATAATTCAGACAGCTGTTGATCTTCAGAAAGATGGGAAAAAGGTCTTTTTTGTTTCTAAAGATATAAATGCCCGTGTAAAAGCCCAGTCTCTTGGACTGAAAGCAGTAGATTATGAAAAACAAAAAGTAAATATTAATGACCTATACACTGGTTTTAGAGAAATTGATGTTACAGAAGAGACTCTTATCTCTCTTACAACAGTGGGGACTATTCCCTGGAATGAGAAATTGGCCGCCAATGAGTTTTTAGTTCTTAATGATAAAAGTCAGGAAGAACCTGTTCTGGCAAGATATGATGAATCAACAGGGCAGCTTAATTTTGTAGATAAATTGCACGAATCTGTAAGTGGAATAAAACCTCTTAATATCGAGCAAAGAATGGCTCTTGATCTTCTTCTGGATGATTCTATTCATATTGTTACCCTTGTTGGTAAAGCCGGAACCGGAAAAACACTTCTTGCCATTGCTGCAGGGTTATATCGAATTTTCAAGGACAACCACTTTAATAAGGTATTAATCTCCCGGCCTGTTATTCCTTTTGGAAAAGATATTGGATATCTTCCGGGATCAAAAGAGGAAAAACTCAGCCACTGGATGCAGCCTTTACATGACAATATGGAATTTATAATGAGATCCCATAAATTTACTAATTTTAAGACTACTGAATCTCTCCTGCAAAGTTCCAAAATTGAAGTAGAAGCTCTTACATATATCCGGGGAAGATCCCTTCCTAATCAGTATATAATTATAGATGAAGCTCAAAACCTTTCACCTCATGAAATTAAAACAGTTGTAAGCCGGGCAGGAGAAGGTTCAAAAGTTATATTAACTGGTGATCCTTATCAAATAGACAGTCCCTATCTTGATTCCAACTCTAATGGCCTCACATATCTGGTAGAAGCCTTTAAAGGTCAGGAAATTTTTGGCCATGTTCTTCTGGAAAAATCAGAACGAAGTAAGCTTGCAGAACTGGCGGCAGAATTATTGTAAAAAACCAAACTTTTTGTGAACTTCAGATGTAAAACTGCCGATAACCATAAGGTATGAAAAGATGGATTGTGATAATATTTTGTTTAAGTGTGTTTCATCTCTATGGAGATGTTTCATTTGGGGGTCTCCACCTGTCCGAATCTGACCAGCTTCTGTTTTCTGCAGATGCAACAGGTCCTGTCTATGGGGATTATCGAACAATGTTCCAGGCGGACCTTACGGTCCAGAGTATGCAGCAGCTGACTTTTTTTCCTGAAAGGGTTGTTCTACTGGAAGATGGTACAAAATTTCAGATTGAAAACAGGTTTGGAATTTTTCGAACAGACGAAAATTTTCAAAATCTTCATTCTGTTAAGGAATTTCCTGCCTTTGAGAATGGAGAGGAGATACAGAATGGAAAAATCTCCAATGTTGAAGCTTCCCCGGACGGACAATATCTTCTTTATTACAGACCCGTTAGTTATTCTTATGCAGATTTAGTTCTGTTTAGTGTAAAAGATCAGAAAGAAATAACAATATCTACAGAAAATGAATTTTCTCTGGATAATATGGTTGCCAGATGGTCACCGGATTCTGAATATTTTATCTATTCAAACAAAGGTGCTTTATACTATTTTTCTATTGATCAGTTTGAAAATTCCAGAGTTATTGCAGAAGAATTCAGATCTATTGGTGATGGTGGGATTGCCAGTGTTAAATGGTCATCACGAAATGATTTGTATTATATTCATCAGTACAGAGTCTATAAAATAAATTCTGCTGAATTTTTTACCCAGTCAATTTATAGTGGTTTATTTGGAATAGGGACCATGATAGGAAAGGTTCCTTTTACATTTGATCGGAACTTTGATAGTTTTGATATATCTCCGGATGGACAAAAGATCCTTCTTAACCGGGGGGGGAGAAATCTTTTTCTCTATTTCCTTAAAACTGATAATTATCGTTCTACAGGAGATATAAAGTCTCTTCCATATCTGTTTCTGCCAAGAAATACAAATATTAAGCGTGTAATTTGGTCTGGCAATGATCTTATTACTATTCTGGCCAGTAGTGTTATAAATGGCGGTTTTGAATCTTCAATTTTTCGTATAGATCTTATATCCCAGGAAGAATCTTTAACTTTTATTCAAATGGATGAAACAGATGTAGAAGATATTGTCCTTACAGAGGATGAACGAAATATTGCATTATTGAGAAAGGATGGAGTAGAATTGAAAAATTATACTTCCTGGACTTCTTTGGGCAAGATCGAACATCCTCGACCATATCACATTATGTGGAAGAACAATGAAGAAATACTAATTTCCGGATCAGCTTATTCTGAACTTGTAAATACAGTATCCGGAGAATCCAAAATAATAACTTTATCCCAACCAGGTGAGTATGGATATGGACCGAATGGGTACATTTACACCTCATTTCCGGAAAAAACATATCAATTAAATGAAAATGAAGACTGGATAAGTGTTGAAAAAAAGATAAACTTAATAAGCCCGTCAGTATCATCTTTAAATAAGAGAGTTTATCTGGAACAGAGTTCAACGGGCAGTTATGAAAATATAATAATGGTAAGAGATATTAAAGGATTTGGTACAAAATCACTCTTTGCATTTCCCAAAAAGCAGTATGAACCATTTCCTGAAGTGGAAGATCCGTGGGATCTTCAAAATTTTACTCATGGTTCGAGAATAAGAAGGAGAGAGGTTTCTCTTGTTTTTAATGCAGTTGATTCTGTGGAGGGCCTTACAGAAATACTAAATATACTTGCAGAGTATAATCTTCGTACTACATTCTTTCTAAATGGTGAGTTTATGCGTCGCAACCCGGAAGCAGTAAAAGAACTTAGTCTTTCGGGGCATGAAATTGGGTCTATGTTCTATATTTATTTTAATATGACAGATGCAAAGTTTAAAATTGATGAAGAATTTATAAAAAGAGGCCTTGCAAGGAATGAAGATGATTATTTCCTATTGACAGGAAAAGAGTTATCGTTATTATGGCATTCACCTTATTATTTTGTTAACAGTAAAATTATCGAAGCATCAGCATCTATGGATTATGCCTATATTGGGCGTGATGTTGATCCAATGGATTGGGTTCCATCATCTGATTGTACAACTGATTCCATGTATTTTTCTACAATGGATATTATTGAGAATATAATGTCAGATAAAAAGCAGGGGTCTATAATACCTATACGTATTGGTCAGTCAGTAAGTGGAAGAGATGATTATTTATTTCAAAATCTTGATTTGTTGATAAATGGTTTACTCTCCCAGGGTTATGACATTGTACCGGTAACAACCTTAAGAGAACATGTTCAATAAGGTTATTTTTATATTTGAATTAACTTCAGTGGAGGAATTAGAGTGAGCACATTCAATCGTCTGGATGCATACAAGGAAACCCATATAAAGACTGCCAGTGGTGGTAAGTTGATTCTGATGATCTATAATGAGGCGGTACGACAGCTTGATATTGCTTTGGAAGCTATAGAGAATAAAAGCAATAAATTTGAAAGTGCCAGTAATTCAATTATAAAAACCCAGGATTTAATTACAGAACTTATTGTATCTCTGGATTTTGAAAAGGGTGGAGAAATTGCAAACTCTCTTTTTAGCTTATACATGTTTTTTAATAAACAACTAATGGAAGCTAACATGAACAAAGATGTTACTATTCTGAAAAATATTAAAACATACCTTATAGATTTAAAAAGTGCATGGACTCAGGCTGTAGCTGCTGCTGGTATGGAAAACAGCCATGATGGAAGATCAGGTGGTATCAATATTGCCGGATAATCCTTCTGACTGCAAAAACCCTACTGAAGTGAAATTAATAAAACTCTACAATGAATACAATCTGACTGCTTTAAAAATAATAAAATTACAAAAAAAAATATCAAATTCTATTTATGAGGATAACGGAATTAAATTGGAAAATTACTCATTATTAGAGAAAGAATTGATAAACAGGTTTATAAATATAAAAAAAATTATACTAAGTTACGAGAGAAACAATTTTTTAACTTCATTAGATTTGGATAAATTCAGAACTTTGGTTGCAGCTCAACAGGAAATAATTGATAACCAGAGCTATAGCAATAGAAATAAACTAAAATTATCACTTAAAAAAATATCTGCACAGTTAGATACTTTTTCCAGAAAAATACTTTATTCTGCTCCATTTTCAAGACAAACCTCTCCACAATTTGTAGATTTTAGAATATGAAACCCAAATTATTTCTTTTGGATGGATTTAGTTTAATATTTAGATCTTACTGGGCTTTTATTCATAATCCTGTGCGCAACCATGAAGGTCAGAATATTTCTGCAGTTTTTGGTTTTTTTAGTACTTTAATTTCCCTCATTGATAAACATAAGCCTGAAAATTTTGCTGTAGTTCTGGATTCACCAGTACCAACCTTTAGACATGAAATGTATCCGGAATATAAGGCTAACAGAGAGAAGGCGCCTGATGATCTTCATGATCAGGTTCCAATTATTAAGGATTTTTTAAATGTTCTTGGCCTTAAAATTATTGCCAGTGAGGGGTATGAAGCTGATGATTTAATGGCTTGTGCTGCCCGAAGAGGCAGTGCTGAAGGTTTTTCTCCCTTCATTATCTCTGCAGATAAGGATCTAATGCAGACTGTTACAGATGATATTCATATGTTGAGACCTGAAAAAGGGGAGTATTTGGATATTGGTCCTGATCAGGTAGTAGAGAAAATGGGCGTAAGGGCCAACCAGATAGTAGATTATCTGTCTCTTATTGGAGATTCATCTGATAATATCCCAGGTGTAAGGGGTATAGGTCCAAAAACAGCAGTAACTCTTCTACAAAAATATGAAACACTTGATGGCATATATGAAAATATTGATTCCTGTACAAAGGGACAGATTCAAAAATTAAGTGATAACAGGGACAATGCTTATTTAAGTAAAAAACTAATTTTATTAAACTATGATAAAGAAAAGGAAATTAATCCTGCTGATTATAGTTTGAAAGATCTTGATTTAACACTGCTGATACCTCTTTTCCAAAAACATGGTATGAACCGTCTAATTAGTCGTGTCCAAAAAATAACTGGTAATAAAGAAAATACAGACCAGGATAGTAGTGAAACCAATTCTGTTAAAGGTGTATATTCTACTGTTTTCAGCTTGCAGAAACTGGATGAATGGATAGCTTTAATAAAGAAAAATAAATGGTTTGCTCTTGATATAGAAACTGACAATATTGATCCAATGCAAGCATCTCCTGTAGGTTTTTCTCTATCTGTATCCTCCGGTAGGGGTTGTTACATACCTCTTGTTGCAGGTGGACAGACTTATTTGGATGAAGATGAAGTAAAAGCCAGGATAATTGATATTACCAGTGATAATGAATTAAAACTGATAGGTCATAATTTTAAATATGATTACAAGGTTTTAAGACGATGGGGAGTAAGGGTTACCAATCTGGCCTTTGATACAATGGTAGCAGCCTGGGTCCTTGATTCTACAGCAAACAGCTATAGTATGGATGCTTTAGCAGATGGACTTTTTAATTATACTACAATTAAGTATAAGGAGATTGTTCCAAAGGAAAGTCTGTTCTCTGATATAGATCTTGAAATTGCAGCTCCTTATGCTGCTGAAGATGCAGATATAACATTTCGTTTTTATGAGCGATATAAAAAAGATTTGAAGCTTAGAAAACTGGAAAAATTATTCTATGAACTGGAAATGCCCCTGGTTTCTATTCTTGGGGATATTGAGTTTAATGGAATAAAGCTCAATTCTGCCAGTTTAAATAAGTTTGGTTTGGAATTAAAAGAAAAACTTGCACGATTGCAGGATAAAATCTATATAGAGTGCGGGAAAGAATTTAATATAAACTCAACAAAGCAGTTACAGGAAATTCTTTTTAACGAAAGAAAGCTTCAACCGGTTAAAAAAACAAAAACCGGATATTCTACAGATTCTTCTGTTCTTGAAATACTCTCTAAAGAAGATATTGTCCCAGGTCTGATTTTAAACTACAGAATGTTGATGAAATTGAAATCTACATATGTAGATGCACTGCCGGGTTATGTAAATCCTGATACAGGAAGGGTTCATACAAATTTAAGCCAGACCGGAACGGCTACAGGCAGGCTTTCAAGCAGAGATCCAAATCTTCAAAATATACCAATAAAAACAGTTGAGGGGCGTAGAATACGTGAATCCTTTACTGCAGAGGAAGGGTTTACATTTTTAAGTGCTGACTATTCCCAGATTGAGTTAGTTGTTCTGGCCCATCTTTCGGGTGATGCTGCTCTAAAAAAAGCTTTTATTTCCGGTAATGACGTTCATAGTGAAACAGGAGCTTTAATATTTAATAAACCTGTAGAAGAAGTGACAAAGGATGATCGTAGAATAGCAAAAACAATAAATTTTGGTGTTATGTATGGAATGTCTTCCTTCCGGCTTGGTCGTGATCTTGGTATACCCAGAGGGCGTGCCGAAGAATTTATAACTTCATATTTTGCCAAATATAGTGGTATTCGTATTTTTATGGATGAAGTTATTGCAGGTGCAGAAAAATCAGGGAAAGTTTCTACCTATATGGGTCGGGAAAGATTTATTCCTGGTATTAATAGCAGAAATAAGACAGAAAAATCCGGAGCTGAGAGGATGGCAGTAAATACTCCCATTCAGGGCTCTGCAGCAGATATAGTAAAGTTGGCAATGATAAAATTAACAAATAAGTTAAGTGAATTGAATCTTAGTTCCAGAATGATACTTCAGGTTCATGATGAGCTTATCTTTGAAGTACCGGAATCTGAGTTGGATATAATGAAAAAACTTGTAAAAGAAGAGATGGAATCAGCTGTTTCTTTAAGTATTCCATTACGAACCAGCATTGAGACTGGTAAAAATTGGGGAGATTTTCATTAAGTGGTTTTGGGTTTGACAGGAAAATATTGTTCCGGAAAGAATCTGGCTGCAGAGTTTATTGTATCCAGGGGCTGGTACGAAATAGATATGGATCGATTTGGACATGATGCCCTTATAAAAAAATCTGCCCAGGTAGTAGAGGCTTTTGGTCAGATTGTTTTATCTGAAGATGGTAGTATTGATCGAAAAAAACTTGGGGTTATTGTTTTTAACAATAAGACTCACTTACAGTATCTTGAGTCTATTATTCATCCCGAAATGGTTAAACGTTGCAAACAGGAAATTGAAGGCAATAAAGACATGAATATTCTTATAAATGCTGCAATCCTGCATCATATGAGATTAAATAGTCTTTGTGATTCTGTTTTATGGGTTGAATCAAATTTTTTTACTCGTTTTGGACGGGCAAGAGACAGGGATAATCTTTCAGCAATTCCAATTTTAAAGCGTATTTATGGTCAACGTAAACTAGATGCTAAATACTGGGTGGAAGATGTCGATATTTATAGTATACAGAACAATGGTAATAAAATTGATCTGGAAACTGAAGTTAATTCTTTAATAGACAAATTTGAAAAGAGAGTGTAGAAATGGAGCAGAAAAAAATATTATGGATTTTATTATCCGTAACCTTATTCCTTTTTATTGTATCAATAACAGGTGTTGTATGGTTTTATCCTGGTCGAATTGCAGTTGCAGAGAGTAGCAGCCCTGATTCATTAAACAATCAGGAACAGACTTCTGCTGTTATGGATCCTGTTGAATGGGTAAGAGAGGGAGAGGATTTTCCCGGGCTGATTGATACTCCTTCTGACAGTGAAGAAGGGTTTTCTATTATTTATGGTGAAACTGAAAGTGGTGAATCTGTAGTAAATCTTGTTGTAGATAATACAATAAAAGAGGTTGAAAATAATCCTTCCCCCTCTGTTGTAAATACACCTGAAGTTGTAACAAAGGAGCCTGTGAAAGTTGTATCTTCAAACCAGACAAATGTGGCAGCTCCTGCACCCAAAAAAATAAATGTACTTGAATTTTGGATACAGGCAGGCTCATTTACAAGTAGATCCAGAGCAGAGAGTGCAAGTACTACACTTTCAGAAAAAGGGTTTTCTAATTTAATTACAATTAAAACTGTAGATGACAATGATTATTTTCGTGTTAGAATGGGACCTTATTTGAGTAATGCAGAAGCCGAAAAGTTTCTTAAATGGGTAAAAGAGATTGATTTCTATGAAAAAAGTTATATTTCCCAGGTTTATGTGCAAAAAACTGTAAACTAACCCTTCGGCAAGCTCAGGGACCGAATAAGGATATTGAAGGGTGAAAAGAGGATGGAGAAAGGAGTTAGCTGAGTGTTACAGAAATGCAGCTGATTTTCCTGCAGATTTTAAATTTATAAAATCAGAAACAGATTATTTAAATGCAGGCTTTAGGGGGTTCAGAATGTCTGTTCCCCGGAGCTATTTTGAACTCATGCAAACAGATAATAACCCCATTCGAAAGCAATTTATGCCTCAAATAGAGGAGCTTAATACAACAAGTTCAGAGTTGAGTGACCCTTTGGGAGAGGAGCAGTATAAGGTAACAGAGCGTCTTATCCACCGATATTCTGACAGGGCTTTGTTTATTGCATCCGATACCTGTGCAATGTACTGTCGTCATTGTTTTAGGAGGGATTATCTATCAAATAATCCCTCTCCTTTAAATAAAAAAGAGATATATCATGCTGCAGAATATCTGCAATTACATACAGAAATAAAAGAACTTATTATCTCCGGGGGAGATCCATTAATTTTGGATGATAGTAAAATTGAAGAATTACTGTCAATTTTTAGAAAATTCAGGCCGGATATAGTATTTAGAATTGCCAGTAGAATGCCTGTTGTTCTCCCCTCCAGAATTACAGCTTCTTTAGTTAAACTGCTTTCAAAGTTTAAACCTGTTTTTCTAATAACTCAGTTTAACCATCCTGCAGAGCTGAATTCTGCCAGTAGAGAAGCTGTTGAAAGTTTTGTTAACCGGGGAATTCCTGTTTTAAATCAGGCTGTGCTTTTAAGATCAGTAAATGACAGTGTAGAAGTTCTTACTGAGCTTTTTCAGGAACTGGTTCGCTGCAGTGTTAAACCATATTATTTGTTTCAGGGAGACCTTGCTGCTGGTACAAGTCACCTAAGAGTACCCATCATTAGGGGACTAGAAATAATGAAAGAGCTCCGAACCAGAATCTCTGGTCTGGCCATGCCTGTCTATGCTGTTGATCTACCTGGGGGAGGTGGTAAAATCCCTTTGACAGAGTCTTATATTCAAAAAATTACAGATACAGAAGTGATATTTAAAGATTCTACCGGCAAAGAATATTCATATCCTGTTGAATCGTAAAGACGCGATAAATCGCGCCTCTACGGTATTATTACGTTAATCTCGACTCTTCTATTCCTATAAATTTCATCCTCATTCAATGTAACTGGCTGTGCCCCTCCATACCATTTAACAACAGGAGCTGTTTCAGGCTTCCATCCTTCTTTTTTAAGATAGTCCAATGCATTATATGCTCTTTCTTTGGATAATCGTTCCCTTCCTTCTTCTGTCCCTGTCATAGCACAGTAACCTGAAATTTCCACTAATGCATTTGGTTTATTAATCAATTCCCGGGCAAGCCCTTTTAGAATATTGGCTGCATCTTTCTGTATACTGGTGTTGTTAGGAGTGAAGTATGTAGTGTGCATAGTAGTTTCCAATTCCTTTACTACTTCTGCTGAACTGTTTATTGTTTCCGAGGAATCTTTTGGATTTTTCACTGGAACTGGTGCTGCTTTTTCAGTAACTGTTTCAGTTTTTGTATCAGATTGGATTGGTTCATCAATAGCTTTTTCTGCTTCAGTATTTGTAGTAGATGGAATTGGTTTATCATATACTATTTCTGTTTTTACAGCTTCAGCTTTGTTTCGGGTAACTGTTACAGCAGAATCATTAAATAGAAAATTTGAAAATACCCATTTTCCTCCGGCAAAAAGCAGGAAAACGGCAAGGAGGCCTAATAGAATAAATAAGGGGAGTAATTTATTTCTAAAATACGAAGCAAGTTTTATTTCTGTATTCTCTACTTTTCTTCCGTCAACTTTAAGCTCCAGATTAAGAATTTTGTTGTTATACGAGCTTAAAAGTTCGAATCTTGGTATACCAGATACTTTAGGTTTTAAATTATGGACATTAAACTCTTTAATTAGAAAACGTTCATCTAACTTATTTAAAAATACCTTAATAATAACCGCAGATTGGTTATCTTTCAGGGTTGTCAGTTTCAGCTTATTTGTTTGTTGTTCTTCAAGATCGAGTAATTTTATATATGACTTATTTTCAATTTCTATTTCTATAAATTTGCTCATACTTTAATCTTAACCTTATGTATCCTGTGGTCAAGTAAAAAAAATCTTATTTACCTGTTTTGCTGTAAATAGTTGAGGGTTGGTATTAAATATGATAGGTTATTTCTATGGATTATTCTGAAGTTTTAAAAAGTATATTTATGAACTCATTAAAAATAGGTGTGGTTGAGTTCCCTTTTACATTATTGGAGCTGCTTCTGGAGCTTTTCTTACCTGTACTTCTTGTATTTATCATTTATCGACTCCTAAATATGCTTATAAAAAGACTATTAAATAAAAGCAAACTAAAAGAAGCTCTTCGTATTGGAATAAAACTCTGGACAAGAAGAATTTTAAGATTTGGCTTTATAGTTATATTTTTACTTTTAGCAGGAAGATTATTTGGCGCAAAAATATATGAATATATGCGCATGTTTACTGATATTCTTAATCAGCCAATTTTACAATCCGGAAATACCAAGGTATCATTTTTAACGCTGCTGCTGATATTCCCTGTATTTTATATTGCATCATGGACAGGTAAAACAAGCCGTGGATTGATAAGTAAGGACCTTATGGACCGAATGGGTCTGGACGATGCCAGACAGTTTTCTTTTATCAGCCTCTTGCGATATGGTGTTATGATAATTGTATTTCTTATTGGGTTATCTATTATAGGGGTAAATCTTTCGTCCATAACTGTAATATTTGGTGTTCTTGGTATTGGTATTGGGTTTGGCCTGCAAACCGTTGTTGCAAATCTATTTGCCGGTATTATAATTATTCTTAGCCGTCCTATTAAAGAAGGAGACAGAATCTTTGTTTACAATTATGAAGGAACGGTTGTTCATGTCCGAATTTTATCTACTGTAATTAATACTCTTACAAATGAGACAATAATAGTACCTAATGCTCACCTTGTATCAGATCCTGTTCACAACTACTCATATAGTGACCGGAGTATAGTTATAAGGAATAATATAGGAGTTTCCTATAATACGGATCTTGATTTTGCTGTTGAAGTCCTTAAAGAGATCATATCCAGAAATCCTTTTGTAGATCCTGCAAAGAGTAGTAATGTTAGAGTAAAGGAATTTGGTGCTTCAAGTATTGATATTGCTGTTTTTTCATGGATAAAGGATGTCTCTGATAAATATGATGCTCATCACTGGACAAATATGGAAATTTGGAGGGTATTTAAAGCAAAAGGTATAGAAATACCTTTCGCTCAAATGGATTTACATATAAAAGATGGAAAAATTTAACCTGATCTGAATCAGCGCATATCAAGAGATTTTTTGAAATTTCCAGTCATAACATCTCTTAAGGAAGTTTTTTCAAAATATCCTCGAAAGTGCAAGTAGGAGTTATTCCAAAGTTGATTTACAATACATTCACTAAATCTATCACATGTTTTAGGAGAATCCTCAACACATGGTGTCAGTAAAAGACCCTCACCAACTGCATCAAAAATTTCTGCTATAGTAATATTTTCAGGTTCGTTGTTTAGTTTGAACCCGCCTCCAGGTCCTCTGACAGAATTGATAATTCCACCTTTTCTTAGTTTGAAGAAAATTTGTTCTAAAAATTCAGCAGATATATTTTCCAGTTCTGATATTTTGCGTATTGATACAGGTTTTTCATTTCCCTGCATTGCCAGTTGAACTATTGCACGTACAGCGTATCTGCCTTTTGTTGTTATTCTCATTGGTTTTAATCCTATTAAAATGCAAGGTTTTTATATATTAAATATATAGTAATTACAGGAATAAGTAAACCTTAGTATTTCAATATTGTATATTTTGCAGATTTAATATATTAGGGGTGTTTTTCAACCCCCTTAATAGTTAGGCGAAATCACCCATAACGCCTTCAAGGTTAGTATGTCTTTGTTGCATTTCATCCATATTTATGGAGAATTTTTCTATCATCATCATTGCAACTATATCTTCAAATAGGAAAAGAGATTGTTCCAAAAGAGTAGCCATTGGTTGGATTGAAGGTAATTCTGTTCCTGTTCCAAATATTTGCCCTGGTACATTCACTGTAAAATCTGCTAAATTACCATGTTCATTTTCCGGATGAGCAGTTATTACAACCACTGTAGCTCCTGCTTCTTTTGCAAGTTTTATTATATTCAGGCTAACAGCAGTAACTCCGCAGTTAACAATTAGCAGATCTCCTTTACCAATTCTGGGAGTAGTAGTATCGTAAACAACATAGGTATCGTACCCCATATGTTTAAGACGCATTGCAAACCCTCTCATGGATGCTGTCATTCTTCCCATTGCAAAGAGCTGAATAGTGCCTGCTTTATGTATTGCATCTATCAATCTATCTATTTCCTTTGTATTTACCTTCATTAAGACATCAAGGTTTTCCTGAATAACCTTATTAACAAGTTCTTTGTATTCCATAATTTTCTCCTAAATAATAGTTGTGGATATAACTCTATACTTATTTAATACACCATGGAGGAGCTGCTGTCAATAATTTAAAGTATATAAGATGTAAATAAAAATTTTAAATGTAAAAATATTGTAAATAAATGTAAAATAAATATTGACAACTGAAAAGCATCGTATTAGTATAGATTTATTCCAATATAAGGAGGATTCAAATATGAATCTATTTACAGGCACAAAAGTGCGAAATGTGGTAATTTCTCTAATGGTAATAACTTTTCTATTTGTTGCTCTACCAGGTTTTTCTGCAGGGAAACAGGAAGCAGGTGGGGATATGGAAATTGTTTTTATTCCTAAACTAATTGGTGTTCCATGGTTTAATGCGATGGAAGACGGGTTAAAAGATTATGCAAAAGAAGCTGGTGGAATAAAAATTACAGTAGCAGGTGCACCTGATACTGATCCTGCTGCCCAGGCAAGAATTCTTGAAGACACAATTGCAAGGAAACCTGCAGCAATAATTGTTGTTCCAAATGATACCAAAGTTCTGGAACCACTAATGAAGAAAGCCAGAGAAGCTGGAATTCTTATGATAGCTCAGGAAGCTGCAAGTGCTCAGAATGTTGATGCAGATATTGAGTTTTTAACACCCGACAAAGTTGGTGAAGACTATATGAAGACTTTTGCCAGAGATGCCGGAACAAAGGGCGGATATGCTATAATGGTTGGTGGTCTTACAGTTGAATCCCATAACGCCAGAGCTGATTATGCTGTAAAGTATCAGGAAAAAAATTATCCGGATCTTTATCAGGTTGTAAGCAGGTTGGAAGGTTCAGAAAGTGTTGATGAATCACATGATAAGACTCTTGAGCTTATAAAAGCTTATCCTGATTTAGTAGGAGTACTGTATATTGGTACATTAGGACCAATCGGTGGTGCTACAGCTGTAGAGGAAAAAAATCTTATTGGTAAAGTTGCAATTGTTGGTACAGCAATACCAAGTCAGGCAAAACCATATCTTCAGAGAGGAAGTTTAACAGGTGCTGTAATTAGTAATCCATACCGAATTGGTGTTGATTCTGCTTATATTACAAAGACTCTTCTTGAGAACGGAGCAAATGTTTCTGCACTTAAGAGTGTTCCTGAATATGGTGCTGTAGAGATAGATGGAAAGGTAATTACTTTCTACGCTCCTTCACAGGTAACTGTAGAAAATGCTGATTCTTTCGGATTCTAATCAAATATTAACTTAGTGAGGGTCCTGGTATGTCAATAGATACGAGCATAAAATTGGTCAACATTAGTAAAAAGTATCCTGGCGTACAGGCTCTCAAAAATGTAAACTTTGAACTGGAGCCAGGAGAGGTTCACTGTCTTGTAGGTGAAAATGGATCGGGTAAATCCACACTGATAAAAATTCTTTCAGGTGTGGAGATACCTGAGCCTGGGTCTGAATTTTTTATTGATGGTGAGCTTGTAACCCACCATGATTCTCATTCTGCTTTAGCAAAAGGAATACAGGTAATTTATCAGGATATGTCCCTTTTTCCTAATTTAACTGTTAGAGAAAATATTTCGTTTCGTAATCACATAAATAAAAGATCGTCCCTTGTTAACTGGAAAAATATTGATTCAATAGCCCGGAAAGCACTGGATGAAATTAATATTGAAATAGATCTTGACCGTAAGGTTGAGTCCTTATCTGTAGCACAACAGCAGCTTGTAGAGATAACAAGATCATTAACTGGAAATCTTAAACTCCTTATTCTTGATGAACCAACTGCTTCTCTTACAAGAAAAGAGGTGAATTCACTTTTTAAGGCTATCAAAAAACTAAAAGCTAAGGGTATCTCAATTCTCTTTGTAAGTCATAAACTGAATGAGGTATTTGAAATTGCCGAAAAGGTTACTATTTTACGTGATGGCGAAAAAATAGGTGAATACAAGCCATCTGAACTTGATCAGAATAAATTAATTTATCTTATGAGCGGTCATAAGGTTATTCATGAACCCCCTTTACCAATAAAGAAGGATGAAGATATTCTTCTTGAAATAAATAACCTTTCCAAAATTCGTAATTATTATAATATATCTTTCAAATTAAAAAAGGGAGAGATCCTGGGTATTACTGGTTTACTTGGTTCTGGCAGAACTGAACTTGCTCTTTCCATATTTGGAATGAATCAACCGGATTCGGGCAATGTATTACTTGATGGCTCTTCTTTGGATCTTTCATCCAATGTTAAAGTTCTTTCAAAAGGAATTGCATATGTTTCTGAAGACAGGCGTAATAAAGGTTTAATTCAGGATCAATCCATTGAGGACAATATTACCATTACTACTCTAAATCAATTTCTTTCAGGAACGGGTCTTCTTGATGAAAATGAGATGAAAAATTTTGCTGAGAAATGGACTAAAGAACTTGGTGTTAAAATTGGTCAGCTTGAGGCTCCTATCAAAACACTTTCCGGAGGAAATCAGCAAAAAGTTGTTCTTGCTAAATGGCTGGCAGTTGGTCCCCGGCTTCTAATTTTGGATGAACCAACAATTGGTATTGATGTTGTTGCAAAAAATAGTATTCATAAGATGATAAGATCTCTTGCAGCAGAAGGAATGGGAATAATAATAATTTCAGATGAAGTTCAGGAAATAATACATAACTGTCATAGGGCTTTAGTCATGAACAAAGGAAAGATTGTTTATGAGTTTGTCCCTGAAGATGGTATTGAAGAGATACTTCTTGAACAATATAACTTAGCTTAGAAAATGAAGGATAGTATGAATCAAAAATTAAAACGCGTAATACTTAATAATGAATCTGTTCTGTTTGCTATACTTATTTTACTGATTCTGTTTATTTCTGTTTATAATCCAAGATTTTTTTCTGCCGAAAATGCTTTTGATATTTTACGAAGTTCATCTTTCATTGGTATATGTTCTATAGGTTTTCTTTTAGTGCTGATATCAGGTGGTATAGATATATCATTTACGGCAACTGCAACTGTAGCAGAGTACTTTATGGCTCTTATATTAACACGAAATCAGGGTATGCCGATTATTCTGGTTCTTCTAATTCCAATGGTTATTGGTATTATTCTTGGTTCTTTTAATGCAGTTCTTATAAATAAACTTAAAGTCCCTGCAATTATTATTACCATTGCAATGCTTAATACCTACTATGGAGGGATACAGTTTATTTCCAATGGAAGATGGATTTATGATTTTCCGGAATGGTTTTATACACTTCCAAAAGTACTGGTAATTAAATTTGTTAATAGCGATGGGGTTCCCTATGGGTTATCAGTATTTACTGTATTATGGATTTTAGTTGCCCTCCTGGGTGCATTTATTCTTAATAAAACTACTTTAGGAAGAAAAATATTTGCTGTTGGAGGTAGTTTAGAGTCCTCACGAAGAGCTGGTATTAATGTAAATCGTATTCGAATTTTTGTATATGGTTTTTTAGGTTTTGTAGCTGGCCTTGGTGCAATTGTCCATGCTCTTATTACTCAAACAGTAGCACCTAATTCTTTAATAGGACAGGAATTTGATGTTCTTTCTGCAGTAGTAATTGGCGGAGCAAATATTTTTGGTGGTGAAGGCACTGTAACCGGGACTATTCTCGGAGTTTTAATGATTGCTGTTCTTAGAAATGGATTGACAATTATGAAGGTTCCTCCCTATTGGCATATGGTTATTATTGGATTTGTCATCATCCTGAGTATTGCTGCTACTGCTACCAGATCTAAGATATCCAAAATGCAGGAGGCAGGAATCGATGTTGAGTAATATATTCTCAGGCAGGGTAAGAAAAAACCTCGATATAGTAATTCTTCTAATGGCATTTGTTGTTATTTTTTTGCTTATGACTATATTTTCCGGTGGTAGATTTTTGCAAATTTCCAGTATTTCATCTATGGCATTTCAGCTCCCGGAGTTGGGTCTTCTATCACTGGCTATGTTATTGGCCATGATAACAGGTGGTATTAACCTTTCAATTATAAGCAGTGCTAATTTTACAGGTGTTGTAATGGCTCTAATGATGACCAGGTTAATTCCTATGGATGCAGGTACAGGGTTTACATTTTTATTATTAGCATTAATTATTCTGGCTGGTCTGCTTTTTTCAATGGTTTTGGGTCTTTTTAATGGGATTTTGATTGCGTATATAGAAATTTCCCCTATATTAACTACCCTTGGAACTATGATATTTTATGAAGGATTAACTCTGGCAATAACCAAAGGTTTTGTTATTTCCGGATTCCCGGAAATGTTCCTTGTAGTTGGAAATGGAAGTCTTTTTGGGATTCCTATTCCCTTTCTTGTATTTACAATTTTTGCGGTGATTCTCTTTTTTATACTTGGTAGAAGACCATTTGGTAAATATTTGTATATGATTGGCTCCAATCAACAGGCAACTGAGTATTCCGGGATAAATATAAAAATGGTTATTGTAAAAACCTATGTACTTTCAAGCCTGTATACAGGGCTTGCAGCAGTAATTATGATGTCCAGATTTAATTCTGCCAATGCACGATATGGTGCTTCCTACCTTCTGATGACTGTACTCATTATTATTCTTGGAGGTACAAACCCGGATGGAGGATTTGGTAAAGTAGCAGGTGTAGTAATTGCTCTATTCACTCTTCAGGCTCTTTCCAGCGGGTTCAATCTTCTGGGTATCAGTTCTTTTGTTACTGTTGGCTTATGGGGAGTACTGTTAGTACTTGTTATATATTATCGTGAAATTATGACAAAAAAACAAAATAGATGGATGGCTTTAAAGGCTGGTAGCCAACAAGTTGGTTTTCCGCCTATGCCTCCTAAGGAGTAAATAAAATGAAGTTAGGAATACATGCTTTTGCCTGGTGTACTAAATGGAGTAATGAAATGCTTCCATTGATAAATAAATGTGCTGAGTTTGGAGTTGATTTTATTGAAATTCCAATGATGGACCTGGAAGAATTTGATGCACCTGCCATTTTGAAAAGACTTGAAGAACAGGATATGGAAGCTGTTACTTCTACTGTACTTTCTGCAGAGCAGGATATCTCCTCTCCTGACAGTTCAATCAGAAAGAATGGAATAATTTTTTTGAAGGACTGTGTAAGGCAGACTAAGGCTATAAATGCAGGTAGTTTTTCAGGGGTTTTATATTCTGAATTTGCAAAAAAAGATCAAATAGCTCCAAATAGGGAAAACTGGACACATGTAGCCAATTCTCTTAAAGAAGTTGCTGTTTTTGCACATGATTTTGGAGTTACTCTAGGAATAGAACCTGTTAATCGTTATGAAACAAATATGATTAATACCTGTGAACAGGCCCTTGAGTTGAAGGATATGATAGATATGCCAAATATCAGAGTTCATCTGGATACCTACCATATGAATATAGAAGAAAAAAGCTTCTATGAAGCTACAAAGGCGGCTGGAGAAAACCTGATTCATTACCACTTATGTGAAAATGACAGAGGAATTCCTGGGACAGGAACTGTAGATTGGGATGGTATATTCAAGGCTTTGAAGGAGCTTGATTACAAGGGGTATGCAGGTCTTGAGAATTTCGTTGGACTTGCAGAAAGTATGAATACATGGGTATGGCGTCAATTGGCTCCAAGTGGTGATGTTCTTCTTAAAGAAGGAGTTAAATTTATTCGCAGCATGCAGGACAAATACGGCCTATCCTGAGCTGAAATTTTAAGGATTATAAATGTTTGTTATTGGACTTGATATTGGTACAACAAAGATAGCTGGTACTCTAATCAGTTTTCCTGAAAAAAAACTGATTAAGCTTATATCAAAAGAGAGTAATGCATACATATCTTCAAATTATGACTGGGAAAGAACTCAGGATTCATCAACTATAGTTGAAATTGTATATGCTATTATTGACGAGTTAAAATCATTTGCAAAGGATAAGGTATCTGCAATTGGTATTAGTGGCCAAATGCATGGAATCCTTTATGTAGATAGAGAAGGATCAGTTTTGAGTCCATTATATACATGGCAGGATAACAGGGCTTCTCTGAAAGTAGGAGAGGATGAACTGTCCGTAATTAAACAAATTCAGAGTAAAACCGGATACAGTGTTCCTCCTGGTTATGGTATTGCAACCCATTATCATAATCTTGTAACAGGAATAGCCCCTAAAAATTTGTATAAAATTATTAGCATTGGCAGTTATATTTCAATGAAATTAAGTGGGAGTCATCAAGTATTCATTGATCCCAGTGAGGGTGCCAGTTTTGGTTTTTTTGATCCGGTAAATCTTAATTTTGACAAAATAGCTATTAAAAAAATATTTGATAATGATGATTTTCTTCCTGATGTTGTTCCTTTTTATTCAATTGCAGGAACAGATTCTGATAATATCCCTGTATTTTATTCTTTAGGTGACAATCAGGCAAGTTTTATGGGTGCTACCGAGGATAAGAAAAACAGGCTCCTGGTAAATTTGGGTACAAGTGGCCAAATTTCCTGTTTGTCAGATTCAATTCTGGAAAATTATAATAATTCAATTGAAATACGACCTTACCCTAACGGTTATTTAGTTGTAGGGGCTACTCTTTCTGGTGGAACTTCTTTTTCTTTATTGGCAAAATTTTTTCAGGAAACTGTAAATTTTTTTGGTAGTGAAATAAGCATTGATAAAATATATGAAAAACTTGATAATATGGATTATGCTGAAATAAAAAACCCTGTAAAAGTGGAGCCATATTTTATGGGAACAAGGGAAGATCCATATAAACGTGGTAAAATTTTGGATATTAGTCTGGGAAATCTGAATGTGTATTCCCTTGTCTGGGGATTCTCAGAAGCAATTGTACTTGAATTATTCAACATATTTAAAGATAATAACTTATTAAATTCTCTAAAAGATTGGCATCTTGTTGGTTCAGGCAACGGTATAAGAAAAAATCCAATGATAAAGAAAATGATTGAACGTATATTTAATATGCCGGTCAATGAATCTGAAATGAAAGAAGATGCTTCATATGGTTCAGCGCTATATGCATGGAAAGGGATAACAAAGGAAACTTAATGAATTCTTGGTGTTTGTATGTCAGTTAGAAGTTCTAAGATAAATCTTGTATATCAGTTTTTGCTTCAAATAATAAAAGCTGAAAATTCAGATATTGGAGATAAACTCCCCACAGAAGTTGAACTTGCAAACAGGTTTGAGGTTTCCAGACCCACAGTAACAAAGGCTGTGAATTTATTAATTGAAGAAGATATGGTGTATAAAAGACCTGGTATGGGAACTTTTATTAAACAGAAAACTTCCAGTTCAAATGGAGAGTATGTTTTTGGGCTTGTTTTTCCTCTAATAGGAAAGGGTGAAATTTTCCGTCCTATTACAGAGGCTATTGCAGACCTTTCGGAGAAACTTAATTTTTCTCTGGTTTGGGGAGGACAGTTTTCTCAATCAAAAATGAACTCAACTCAAATGGATCAAATGGTGGATTTTTATCTTCAGAACAGAGTTGATGGAATTCTTATGGCACCTATGGAGTTGTCAAGTGAATGTATGTCTATCAATAAGAATATTGTTGATAAAATAATAAGTGCAGGTATTCCTCTTGTTCTGGTTGATGGAGATTTTTTAGAGTTTCCTGAAAGAAGTAATTTTGATCTGGTTGGAATAGATAACTTCAGAGCTGGGTATGTAATGACAAATCATTATCTGGAACAGGGAGCGAAAAGAATTGATTTTTTAAAACTTCCCTATTCTGCACAAACTATCCCTCAACGAATTATGGGATACCAGCAGTCTCTTGTAAATGCGGGAATATCTCCTTCACTTAATTGGGTTCATAGCAGTGAGATGGGTAATGATCAGGATATACAAAAAATGATTGATAGCGGTGCCAGAAATATTATCTGCAGTAATGATGATGTTGCAATTCAGCTAATAAAGACATTATCAGAACTTAACTTAAAAGTTCCTGAAGATGTTAGAGTAATTGGTTTTGATGATCAGGTATTTGCAAGATACCCGGGCATATCTCTTACTACTGTTGCTCAACCTTGTCAGAAAATTGGAAATCTTGTTGTTCAGGTACTTCTTGAACGTATCAAATCACCCGATCTTCCACCAAGAATGGTGAATGTGAACTTTGAGTATAAGATAAGGCAATCCAGTATTATTCCAAAGAATAAATAGTATTTTACCGGCGATCGGAGTTGAACCGATACACCCTTGCGGGCGGTAGATTTTGAATCTACTGCGTCTACCAATTTCGCCACGCCGGCATCTAGTTGAAATAAGTTATATTAAAAAAGTAAAATGATCAACGGTTAAGGGGTAATTATTCATGCAGAGGGTGGGGACTTTTAGGCTATTAGGGCTGTTTATCTTTCGGTTCCCTCCCCTAACAACCTACAGCCTAATAGCCTTCCTGACGCTATCTTCTCCTTTTCTTCTCAGTGTGATACATTCCCTTCCATGTGGTTTATTCCAAAAAGAAAAAAAATAGAAAAAGAAAAAGATTCTATTATCAGTGAATTATGGGAGTCTCAGTTTAAATTCAGCAACGAAAACAGGTTTGAACTTGAAAATTCTGAATCTATGAGTTTAGAATTAAGAGATGACAGTCTTATCCTGACAGCAAAAAAAAAGGATATTTTTGTTTGGAGTCTGAATAATTTCTATCGTTATAAAGATTTTATATTAGATGCCAACTTATCGATAGATATGGAAAATGGCCATTCCGCAGTCGGTTTACTTTTTCGTTATGCTGATGAATACAACTATTTTTATTTGATGATAGCAGAAAATGGATATTTTCGTTTGGATGTTGTATTTAATGGAACACCCCGAATTTTAATTCCCTGGACCCCCTGTAAGCTGGAAAGCCTGAATGAGATAAAAATAAAAATAATAGTTCATGGTTTTACTATTGCCTTGTTCCTTAATGATGTGTGGATAGGGGAGGTCGATGATGAATCAATTGATGCAGGATATATTGCTTTTGGCGGTCAAAATTTTTCAGATAAAAAGTCAGCAGTTTTTGAACTTTCTGAGATTAAAATAGATTCCAGAGCGGTAAATGTAGAACTTGAGTATGAGAGACTTGTTAAAAATGAACTGATACCATCAGAAAACAGAAAAGAATTGGCGATGAGATTTTTTGATTCAGGACAGTATTCTGCTGTTTTAATACAGATAAAAAAAATATTAAAAAGTAAACCACTGGACTATGATCTATCATTGCTTATGGCTAAAAGTTTAAGCAGACTGTCTTTTTATGATGAAGCCCTGGGAGCATTGGATTCATGTATAGTACTATACGAGTCTGGTAATAAAGATATTGTGGTTGAAAAAGCCGGGATTTTATACCGGGTGAACAGGCTTCTGGAATTAAAGGATTATTTAATTTTGAATATTGATATTCTAAATAAAGAGCCTTTTCTTCTTAATTTAATGGGAAACACTGAAGATGGGTTAGGACGTTTTGATTCATCAGTTGATTATTATTTACAGGCAAGTAACCTGGAACCGGAAAATGGAGTTTATAGATTAAATGCTGCCAGAACATTGGAAAAATCAGGTAATTTGGAATCAGCATTTAAATCTTATTCCGAGGCTGCTCTATGTTTTTTTAGAGATGAAAATTATAGTGAACTTTCCCCAATATTATTAAATATGTCCCGGATAAACCCCGGAAATAAAGAGGGGAGAATTTTGCACGGGAAGATTCTTTTTCAGGAAGGAAAATTGAATGAAGCTTTTATAATTTTCCATAAGCTTAAAGAGGAAGGTGTAGAGGACAGTTCCATAGATTTTTTGTATGGAATAATTTTAAGAGATAGAGGGCAGCAGGAAGAGGCTCTTGCTCTCTTTGAGCAATCTGCTTTAAGTGAACAGGACTATTATCCTTATTGGTTTAAATATGCAGAGACTCTTTTCCTTATGGGCTTAGAGGCCGAAAAAATAGTTGTAAAAGCAATTAGCCTTGAAGAAGATAATCCCTGGGCTCATAATCTTTATGGTTTAATACTTTTGGCTGAAAATAGACCTGAGGATGCAAAACTAAGCTTTGCCAGAGCTCTGGAACTGGAACAGGATTCTATTGATCTTTTAATAAACTATTCAAACGCTGTTTCTATAGTTGATGGTTTAGAACATGCAATTTCTCTTTTTGAAGGTCGATCAGAGGGTCCTGAAATGCCTTCTGTTCATAATCAAATGGGCAATCTATTGTATGATCAGGGAAAGTATGAGGAAGCTGCGGAATATTACAGGACAGCAGTTAAGCTGGATTCCGGCAATAGAACTTATAAAGAGAACCTGTCTTCTGTCCTTATTAAACAGGACTATATTTTATCTGCAGAAGAAATTCTTTCCAGTTTAATGCAGGAATATCTTACATCATCAACTCTTGAAATGACGGCACAGGTTGCTTTTCGGAAAGGAGAATATAAACGTGCTGATACTTCCTTTTTGGAAGCTATAAAACTTGAGCCGGAGAACTCCAGGATTCTTCTTAATTATGGAGATTTTCTTTTTACGCGATTGGATTATGAGGGAGTAAAGAAAGTTGCAGAAAAAGTTATGGAAATATCCAGTAAGAGAAGAATAAATATAAATGATATAGAAAATGCGGAAGCTTTACTTGCTAAAGTAAAAGCAGCTCTCAACTCAAGATATGAATGTTCTTCCTGTGGCCGTGAATGGTGGGTACCCAAAAATATTCCAATAATAGATGTTGTCCGGCTTCATGGTGAACCTGATGGTGAATCTCCTGCTGGTAAGTGTAATACATGTGGAAAAGTTTATTGTGTTAAGTGCGCTGTGGATCATATTAAAAACAGTCGTTTTGTGTGTGTTGATTGTGATGAGAATTTAAAATTATCAGAGAATTATTTAAAATATCTTGCTATGGAATATGCGAACCGGTAGGGACAAGTCGTGACTTGTCCCTACCGATTCTGCTTGACAAAGCTATATCAATAAGTAATATAAAATGATGTTAAATAGATTTTTTGTTCTAACTTTTTTGTTAATAATTTTTATATTTTCTCCACTTGCTGCCCAGGATATTCTTACGGCAGTACAGTTTTTTGATTCTATCTCTGCAAACTATGGAGAAATAGATGATTATGAGGCAAGGATAAGTATAATTACCAGTGAAGCATCTATGGAAGGGGTCTTGTTTTATAAAAGTCCTAACCTGTTAAGGATAAATTTTTCTGAACCTGAAGAGCAGGTAATATCAGTTAATAATGATATTTTAACGCTTCATATTCCTGATCAGAATGTAATTATGGAACAAAAATTGCAACGACACAGCGATGCAACTCTTGCAGTTATGGCAAGTAAGGAAGGATTGGAGTTGTTAAAGAAGGGCTATAGTGTAGCATTTTTAAAAGGTCCTGATCCGGTATTACTGGATGAAGGATCAGAAGAAATAGTACGTAAATTAAACCTTGTATGGCGCCAGACTGATGAAGGATACAGGCAGATTGAAATGTCAATAACTGAAGATGGGATGATAAGAAGAATGAAAGGACTTACAGTTAATTATGAAACTTTCCAATTTGATTTTACTGAAATCAGGATTAATCAAAGTATACCTTTGAGTAGATTTGATTATGAAGCACCTCCTTCTGCATATGTCATGAATAATTTTCTATTTGAACCGGAAGAATAAATATGGATACATTTGGTGAAAAGTTACGAAGCTCACGCGAAAGTAAAGGCTACTCTCTGGAACAGGTTGCACGGGATACTAATATAGCAAAAAAGTTTTTAAATGCTCTTGAAGAAGAAGATTTTTCTATCTTCCCCGGGGAACCCTATCTTATTGGATTTTTAAAAAACTATTCAGACTATCTGGGACTTGATTCCAGTAAAATTGTTGCTCTTCATCGTAATATGAAACTTCAGGAACAACCTCTTCCTATGGAAGAGCTTCTCGATACTGGGAAACCCAGGGGTCTTATAGTCTTTTTGGTTATACTGATATTAGTGCTTGCAGGAGTTGGAGGATATTTTCTTTATAATTATATTACCAGCCAGGCTACTGAAATCATAGTTGAAGAAACTCCGGAAGTGGCAGAGCCTGATAATAACTATACTTTTAATATAGA
>DAOVSY010000085.1 GCA_030633365.1 Spirochaetaceae bacterium
CGGTCTTTCCCAGAAGGAACTTTTATCTCTAAATTATCAGACGTTGAAGTATAGGTCACATCAATTGTATTCATACCCGGACCGGAAACAGTAAGACTAATTCTTCCCAGATCAGAAATGATTCCCCTGGGAATATTAATAGGAATAGTAGTGAGATTGTCCTGCTCTGTAAAAGCACATCCTGAAAATAAAAAAATTAAGCTGCTTATAATTATATAGAAAAATACTTTTTTAATTGATTCCTTTCTCATAAAATAAATTACCTGCCTTAGTTAAATAATTTATCGTTTTTACATGACATATATAGTATATCATAAAAGGCAGTTTTTTTCAGGATCATTCTTTTTAAATTATTCTACAATCTCAACACCACAATTCCCTGTTAGAATACTTGTTATTGCACAAACAGTTCCTTAAATTTTAAAAACAGTTTTTCATCTACTAATTGCTTTGTAGTATACTTATGCAGAATGCTGGTAATAAATGTTTGATACGGAATACCCTCTTTTTCTGCCTCAAATTTAATTCTTTCAAGATCATTTTCATTTATTCTTAAAGTTATAGCCTTTTTCAAATTTGCAGAGTTGATAATATTATCCAGTTCATTTTTCTCCTGATCATTAAACTCAACATATTTTTCAGCAGCATTTTCTATTTCAATTTCATTTTTAGTCAATTTATATTTCATTTCCCAGAACCCCCATAGATTTTATTGAATTTTCTACTGGCGTATACAGTTTTTAAGATGATATTCCTATTCTGATCAATTATATATGGAACTGCATGAATATAATTTTTATACAAGATTATAAACAGCTTCTGAGAAGGTCTGGATTGATTTTTTAGTGTTGTGATATATTTTTTGTTTAAGATAATTTGCTCAATTTCTACCAGATCAATATTTCGTTCTTCTTTCAACTTTCTATATTTATCATCGTCCCAAATGACCATATTAATATAATAAAATTTCTTATTGCTTTTGTCAATACAATATCAATAAATATGTAATTCAGAATACAAAATAATTTTTAAGTTAAACCAAATTTTTATCACCAAAATTAATTAAATACTATAACCCCAAGCCAACAATTTCATCAAACTCAATAAAAAGAATTTTTGTTTTTTTGTAGGTTACAACTAATCTTAAAGCACTGTTAAAATACTCTTCTTCCATCTCCATTACTGGATTCCCGTTCATTGTATAGAGTAATTCACTAACCTGATCCTTATTTTTATTGAAGAACACGACATCAGTAATGGGTAGATTAGAATTAAGAGTAAAATAAACTATATCTTTATCAATAGAAATATCTGAGAACTCAATTTTATACTCATTGATATAAAAATTAGTAGTACCCACAGGTATTATATCAGGGAAAGATTCTTCTTCCTGGACTTCCAGTGAAACTACATAATTAATAAGACCTGCTACATGAAGAGAAGTCGCCCCATTCGAAGGTAAAGCCCAGCTTTCTACATTTAAATAAAAACCAGTAACTCCATCATCTTCATCCAATCCTTCAGCACTTAGAAAATCACGAGATCTTCCCATACTTACATATCTGCCAGTATCTGCCAACTGAGAAACTTTTTCTTCCCAGCTGGAAATTGTTTTATTATGAGCTTCCAGAAGATCTAAACCTTTATCATCCTCAAAAATTTCAAGCCTGGAATCTTCCATGTTCATGAATTCAAATGATCCTACATTATCACAAATCCAAAAAACCAGTTCCGTGGATGCCTTATAGAATATTTCATCAGGTCGATTTTTTTTGACAGAAATTTCCCGTAAATCAACAGTCTGAGCACCAATCCCGGTTATTACACCAAAGAGAAAAAGAACTCCAAAACTAAGGGGCATAAAATTTCTATTCAACTAAATAGATCCAGGTAAACTCAACCAACTCACTTTCACTATCAAAATTTATAATGTGTATTTTACCAAAGTGTTCTGTATCTGCAGTTAGAATAAGATAAGTATGCCCGGAAATAATACTTTCCGGATCCAGAAAAGGATTAAATCCTTCTACTGATAATTCTGTATCACTCTCCAGAGATACAGGTCCAAGATCAATTATCCCTGCCCTACCTGGAAACCATTCTGTAAGTTCCGAATTGTTCATTCCAAGACCACTTGGCATATCAAAGATAAAGTCAATTTCCATTGGGAAGCTGCCCTCTGCAGGATCCAGTTTTATGAGTTCACCATTGCTGAAGCTGAAGCCTTCAAAGGATCTGTCAAAATCTGCCATTTTAATAATCTCTGATGATTCTTCTGCTGTTAAGGGCAGGGCAATGGTAATCAGCATAATAAATATTACAAAATATTTCATGTTTCATCCTTTAGTAAAAATATATATCCAAATAATCTAATTTATATATGGTTTTTTGTTTGCAGTAAAATATCATGTAAAATAAGTACGGTCAACAATATTTATTTTTCTACAGGAACCCCTCAGATTGAGGGGCTCTTATAATTATTTAATAATTATCCATTCGTGCTATTAAATTAATAAAATAGACTTTACCAGTGTAGGGTCGATCCGTAAGCCAATTGAAGCCAAACTGCAGAAATCTACCCTGTCTTACAACTGTATAATAAGTACCAGTTGAATATGGATCTTTTCCATAAATATAACCATTAACAGGGTTTGTTCCTGTTGAATTATAAACAGAATATCTTATCTGATTTGTATATGAAATTTGTACATTGACATTATGTGCAGGAGATGTTCCACCAACAAAAGATGTACTGGAAAGAGGACTGCTCCATGTTGAATTACCACTGGTCCACTGATACATAAATACTGGATCACTGGAAAAGGAAGCACTCTCACCATAACCAATTTGAGTAGGATACTGAGTAGAATCAATCAAACCGCTTGTAGGATACCCCCAGCTGGACCAGTAGGTTTCCACTGTATCAAGTAATCTGGATCCACCATATCCCATGGCAAAAACACCTGCCCTGCCGGAGCTTGTAACGGGTAAATCACCTCCCGTATTTGAACTTCTATGAACAATATTTCTTGTTTTATTTGAACTGGTGTACAGAGTTGTCCCGGGAGTAATTATTACCGGATCTCCATAAATAATGTATCTGTCATCCAAAGTTGTAAAAGAACCTGAGACTTCATCTTCAGGTACCAGAGTTACTTCCCAGTCCGGTATTGTTCCGGAAACTGCAGAATAAGATGCAGGAAAAGTTGTCCATTCAAGTAAAGTTCGTATTTGTCCGGCCAAATTTGTATCATCAGTATTATCATCATTATAGACAACGGCCATGTGTGAAGAATAGGCAATCATATAATTACTAAATCGATCAGATTCTCCTTCATCAATAGTTGAGGTTGTTGTATCATCAGCATATGAATTTGAAACGTTAACAAAAACATAGTACAGAACACCACTGGGAAGTGCCAGAGTTCTGGAAGTAGCTGTTGTGGAAGCTCTTTCAGTTTTGGTTCCAGTAGGTGAAATTGATGTATAAATATGGTAGGTATTGGTTCCATATTCTGAAGCATAGGCATCATAATTAATTGTTATACTTCCTGTGCTAGTGTCTCCCTTAGTGGTGTTATATAAATTTGGTTGCCCATAGAAAATCATATCTGATGTTAAAGTCCCAAAAGTTGTGTTCCCAACAGAATCTACAAAGTAGACCTCTACCCTCTTGGTCCCATATCCGGAAGTTAAATACCAGGATCGGGCAGATGAATAGGTATAAGCAGCATATCCCCCTGAGGCTCCATTCCTAACATACATGGTTACTGGAGTTATATCAGTAATACTGCTGTTAAGAGTTGTATAGGTACTGGTTGTGGATATACCTCCATTATTTATTTTAAAGGAGTTTATAACAGGTGATGTTGTATCCAGTACAATAGAATCATTTATATAAGATGAAATATTTCCTGCAATATCCATCAACTGAACATAAACAGTTTTTGAACCATCTCCGGAAGGAACTGCAATATTTTTACTGGTATTATAAACTTCCCAGCTAGTCCAACCATTATTATAAAATCTCATTTGATTGGGGCTACCTGTTGAAGAAATAATTAATGCTACATTTATATCACCACTGTATGCAGCTCCACCATCTATTAAAATTGAAGTTGGAACAGGAGCTGTGGTATCGATTGTAATATTTTTTGATCCTGAAGATGACCAGTTACCAGCCTGATCTTTTTCCATTACCTGGAGAGTACAAACTGTTGTATCAGGCAAAATTGTGGAATAAGTATAACTGCTTGCTGTTGTTTCTGAAGACCATGTGCTCCAGGAACTACCGTTATAGAAGCGATACATATAGATACCAATCCCATCTGCAGAACCACTACTCCAGTTGAAAGTTGGTGTTGTATCATTAGTAGGATCATTCCCTGTTACAGGAGGAGCAATAGGGTTTACTGAATCAATCTGTACTGAACTGGATGCTATTAAACCTATCCAGTTTGTTGTTGACGTATTCTGTTCTTCGACCTCAAAATTATGTACTCCATGAGCTAGAGAAGCTAATTCAACACTGTTATTGGCAGTATAAATCCATCCTGAGCCATCAAGCCTATATCGGTAATAATCATTAGATATATCAAAACCGGCACCTGAGCTCCAGTCCCAGCTTACATCCGTGTCTGAAGCATTTCGAAGATACAAACCATCTCTTACAACATTCGGCTCAGATGTAAATGTAGTATCAACCCAGGTTAAATATGATCCCGATGAAGACCAGTTACCAGCTTCATCTCTTTCCTGAACATAGAGTCTGTAATTATTATTAGCCAATGAACCTGAAGGTGTAAAACTGGTCAAGGTAGTTTGAGAATAAGCATAGCCGGAAACAATACCTCCGGATTCATATTCAAGTTGATAACGGTATGTACCATTCCCACCACCATTACTATTCCATAACCATGTAGGAGTTGTATTTGGAGTATGAGCAATACCAGATACACCAGGAGCAGAAGGTGCTGTAGTATCCCATGACAATGTATAATAGGCAGTACTTATATTTCCTGCATTATCTGAAACATCCAGTGTTATTGTATAAGTATCATCATCACCAGTAATTGAAACAAATGTGTTTAATGAATTACTATTACTGAAATTAACAATCCCTGTACCAGTATCTGGAGTTCCATTCCACTGAATACTTGAAAGGTCAAGACCGGATTCGTAATCTAAGACAGCACCAGTATTATCAATATTAAATATGTCGTTTCTAAGATAAAAACTACCATCATTTTCAACAAATGGAAACACAGTATCAACAAATATAACATCTTCTCCTGAAGCTGTAAAATTTCCGGCATTATCATATCCTGTCACCTTAAGTATACTTTCACCACTTGAAAGCCCTGTAGAAGGTGCAAAAGTTGGTAACGCAGTTTCAATATAACCGGACTGTCCGCTTGCATCAGGTGTATCCCAGTCGGGACTTGCAGCAAAACTGACTCTGTAAGAATCAGCACCATCCAAAGCTGTCCAGTTCCAGGTGGGCTGATTTAATGTACTGTAATAAGCATCAGTATTTACAACAGGAGCTGTTCCTGCAGGAGTACCCGGAGCTGTAGTATCCCATACAAAAGGTACAGTACCAAAGGAGGTATTTCCAGCATCATCAGTTATGGTGACTCTTATTACATAACTTCCATCTGAATCAGCAGATACAAAAGGTATTTCAATTTCACTGTCATCAAAAACAATATTTCCAGGTCCACTTTCAAACTCCCAGGAATAGGAAGCTATTGCATAATTATCATTATATGTTCCGGTTTGTAATGTTCCGGTATTTACTTCCAGAGAATCAAGCTGATCAAAACTAATTGCCGGTTCAGTAAGGTCGAGTAAAATTGTATCACTTTGGGTTGCAGATGTTAAATTAACATAATCCCTAACCTGAACAATTACAGTTTTTATACCATCCCCTGCCGGAAGGGTAATACTTTTTGAAGGTTTCCAGTTCTCCCATGGTTCCGAATCAAGAACACCATCTACAGATATTTTCATCTCACTAAGACCGCTTGTAGCATCCAGTGCATCCACTGAAATTAGAGCTTCACGGATCTGGCTGTTATTGTAGACAGAACCACCATCTATAATGACCGCACTAATTGTGGGTGAAGTAGCATCCAGACTTATTTTTAACCGTAGAGGAGTTTCTGTTTCATTAGCGGCTGCATCCATAAACTTATAATATATGTATTTATATCCATCTCCCGGGGATAGAGTCCATGTTTTTGTTGTTGAATATGCTTCCCATGATGCATCCGCTTCAAATGCAGGAAGTGCTACATCATTATTATTTCCCCAGATCTTCATTCCATAAGGGGTTGGCCCGTTGTAGATATCATAGGCATTTAGCAATAAGTTTGCAGTAACTGTATTTGAAGCTGTCTCTGTGGGATGTAGACCGGGGAAGCCAACCGTATCCAGAAAAATTGTTCCGACCGGAGGTTCATTATCAATTGCATCACCTGCTTTAAAAAACCAGGAATAATCGTTTTCCAGAACATTACCCGCAACATCCTTTGCAGAGGCTTCAAGAAAAGCTACGTAACCAACTCCTTGACCAAGTTCCAGCCCTGTAAGGAGAGCAGTATTATCCGGATATATATTATTTGGATCATTTTCAATATAAAGAACCGAAACACCGTTAATACGCGTACTACCATCCATTAGATAAAAACTTCCACCAACTCCTGTACTTATGGTATTAGGATCCATGGGTTCAGAAAAGGTAATAGATACTATTCCGCCATTAGAAGGATAAGTATCCGAATCTTCCTCTGGAGTAGTAGCAAGAACAGAAGGAGCTTCCTCTTCAAAATAAATATTATCAGTACTTATTAGAGATTTATTTCCCGCAGTATTTCTTACCTCGGCTTCAAACTCATAGGTCTCGGGAACACCGGAAGTTACGTCGAGGACTGTTCCATAGACTGTTCCAAAACCATCAGTCAATGGTAACCAGCTGCTCCAATCAACATTCCCAATTTCTCTGTAACGGAATTCCATTGAACTATTCACACCAACTACATTATTAGCTGATATATCGAGAATTATATTTGAAGAGTTTGTTGCAGATTTTCCATAATTAATTCTAAAATAATCTATAGCAGGAATTTCACCAGGAGGAGCTTCCTCAGTAGTAAACTCCCATGAAAACTCATTGGTCATAGGATTACCATCTATATCCAGAATTGCAGATTTTACAGTTACTGTGTAAGTAGTACTATAGGCAAGTTTTGCACTGGGATTAAAAGCCACAGTATCATTTGAAATAGAGTATGTACCAGACACCTTATTCCCGTTTACAGCTTTAGTAATAAAAGTAGAATTATTGACACTGGAAGAATCTATCTGCTTTGTAAAAGTAATTAGAATATCATCCATATCTACTGGAATACTTTGTGCATCAGACTCAGGATAAATACTTATAATTGAGGGAGGAGTTATTACAACAGCAACCTCATCTTTAATTGTATCCACAAGATTATTAGGACAACTTATCATGAACAATATAATAAACCCTAATAATATATTTAGCATATTCTTATTATTCCAGTATTTCATCTTAACTCCCTCTATTCTTCTTCTGCCCAGAGAGTTATCCCTCTGGATGTACCTGCAGAAGCCCGGCCGGCAAAACTTGATTCATTTCCCAAATAGGCATAATCAGCAGCCAGAGTTGGTGCCAGCTCTTTGAGTTTTACATACCTCATTTCAGCCTGCTGATATTCTTCCAGTTCATACTGAGTACGTGCTATAGCAGCAATTACTTTTGTATTGAGAGGATTAATTTTCTCAGCTTTCTGATACCATAAAAGAGCTTCATTTGAATTCTCATTTAGGAAATGGATGTTACCCAGATTTATAAGTGGCGAAATATAGGAAGACTCCATCCTGATAGCTTTTCTAAATTGAGCTGTGGCTTCATCATATTGTCCATACCTTGCATAAAGAACTCCAAAGCGGTTTCTAAGTTTTGCTGTGTCACTGCCAGTTGATATTTTTTCCTCAAAATAACTGACTTTAGGATTGATTTCCCTGTTTATAAAAAATTGAAGATTTTCATCATAGTTTGCCAGAATAGCTTCTTTTTCCGGGAATATCAGAGAAAGAGCTGATCCTGGAATTGCAACAGGCTCATAAAACTCCCAGGCCTGGTGAATGGGATACAAAATGGCATCTCCCCTTACAATATTTTCACGCCAGTCTTTTGCTCCAATTTTCCATGCTTTTAAAAAACCATCTGTTATAAGTGTAATTTCCATTGGAACCCAGGTTTCATTATCCAGAAATATAAAATCATCAGTGTTAGTAAAAACATTTCTGGCCTGGTTCTCGGGCATATCAAGAGAAAATGCCATATAGATATGTCCGGGTGCTGTAATAAAAGCTGTTTTTATACCTACAGCTTCAAGCAGAGCTGAAGTAAGAATTGAAAGGTCATCACAGTCTCCAGCTCTGTAAGTAAGAGATTGAGAAGGAAATTGAAGATAATCAATAAATTGTGCATTTTCTATTGCTTCTATGTAGGAAGACTGAGGATCTATTACATAGTTCATACCATAAAGGCGAAGAGTTTCGAATATACCCATTGCAATCCGAAAATTAAGATTAATAGGATTATTTCCCTGATCCCGAATTATCCCTGCTGTATTTTTTGCAAATAGAAGAACTGTAGAATCCTTAGCAGTAACAAAAGATGCAGCCTTTCTGTCATCGTCCCACATCATTGAATTTCGATCATATATTCTTAAAGTATGTGGAGTTGTTGTTGTAAATCTTTCACCTAAATATGTGTACTCAGTTATAATACTGGCAGAAACTTTTGTACTCTCTGTTAACTGCATGACACTGTTGGTAAAAAGAGCATTTAATTCTACAACTGTACTCTCCCCTCTTTTAAGAACAGGAATCTCTGCACTCAATTTTGGTTCTTCCATATACTGATTAACATCAAAATAAACTTTTACATCTGTAACAGTGCTGTTTTCACCATTGGTAACTGAAATAGTACCAATAGGATGATCATCATAATATCCATAAAAAACAGGAAAAACAGGATCAAATTCAATTTGGTCAACCTTTACCTTTGTTCGATTATCGCCACCACTTAAATGAAAAACTGTACCTAAAGTAACATTTGCTCCCTGATATAAATCCGTGTAAGTTTCTGTAGCCGTCTCATATCCAAGAAAATATTTATAACCAGCTCCTGCAGCTAACGTTAAACCAGGAGAGATATCCCAGGAAAGATCAATACTGCCCCCTGCATATGGATTTGTTCCAGGAGCAGAATCCGGATACATTCCTACATACCACCCAAGCTCAGTCCCAGCACTAAAAGTAAGAAGATCTCCAATTCTGTAGTTTAGACCAGCACCTAAGCCAGCAGTCAAAATAGACAGATTTTGTGCCTGAGTTGGAAACAGGCTGTATCCGAGACCACCCATAAAATATACCATGGGAAGATCCGGAGAAATGTACTGCAGATTAATGGAAAGAGATCCACCTGGCTTGAATGAAGCATTATCATTTAAAACAGCACTATTTTCTCCCAGAGGCAGTTCAAATGCCGGTTTTAATATTATGCTGTTATTTTCAAGATCTGCAGCAGATATCTGCCATATGGAAAATAAGTAAATTAATAAAAAAAGAATTGTTACAGTACCTTTCATACTGATATCCTCCTGGATTTTCTTCACTTTATTAATTATCTTTTAACTAATGTATCACATTTAGTATTTGAAATCATTAGTATTTGATGGTATTCTGACTATTTTTGTAAGTTTTTA
>DAOVSY010000365.1 GCA_030633365.1 Spirochaetaceae bacterium
AAATCAGTTAAAGCCATACTCTGGGCTTTCTGATCAATATTGCCGTTCATAATCTCAAGAGGCCATAACTGTTTTTCAAGAAATCTTTCATAATGATAATCAACATAAGGAAGCTGATTACCTGCTGTATCTACTTTAAAATAATATGGGTTTGCGATATATAGACGACGCTGAGTTGTAGGTACTTCAATAAGATAATGACTTTCAAGGGTTGGAACTTTAACTCCCTCAGGACCTGCAACTATTGCATCTTTCCATTTATTCCAATAAGTGCCGAACTGCTGTACCCAGTTATCATATCCGGCTGCAATTGCTTCTTTATTTGCATTTGGATTATATTTAATATGGTACTGCGAAAGAAAATGTTTTGGTGCAAATGCATCAAAAGTAGATCCATTTCCTCCCAGATAGTAGAGTAAACCTGGAAACGCGTTTTCGAAACTTATTTTTACAGTTACATCATTAATTTTTTCTATACCTGGAACTGCTGCGCTCCATGGAGAAGGAATAACCTTGTGAATCTCTTTGTTAAGGAGGATATCATTTACATAAAAAACCATATCATCTGCATTAAAGGGTTCTCCGTCAGACCATTTATGTCCTGATCTCAATACAAATGTAATTTCAGTAAAGTCATCATTCCATTTCCAGGACTTTGCAACATTAGGTACAATAGTGCTTAAATCATCACTGAACCTGACTAAATTTGCCTGGCGCCATGCCATAATTTCGGTTGTTCCTGATTCATATGAGATACTCATACCTTTAAGCTGACCGCCGTATTTACCAATTTCATCATAAGGTAAAACTACAAGGGGCTCTGCAGGCAGACGTTTATCTACAGATTGAAGTGCTCCGCTATTCTCTTTATCAGCAAATAATGGATTGCCGGTAAAATTAAGTGTTTTGCCTGTCTGCTTTTCATAGTCAGCCAACTCAAGCTGCTGAGGAAATTCAGTAGTTATCCCCATAGCGTTTGCTACAGTTGGAGCAGCTACTGTAACAGCCGAACTTGTTTCGGATGTGTCTTTCTCTCCGCCTGAAAATACGCTGAATACAATTAACAGCGATAACAGAACGACAATTAGATTCTTTTTCATCTTTCTCTCCTTAGGATGCATAGGCGAGCAGCCAAGGTTGCATAGCCGAGCAGGGACGAAGTCCCGACCAGGCCAACTTGTTGGCGACCAGCCTATAATTATTTCACATATTTTACTTAGGAAGTATCAGTGGAAGTTTAATATGATAAACAAAGTTTAACATACTATACTTATCTGTCAAGGTCTTTTTTGAAGTATTTTTGATCTATTTTCTACAATTACTGTTTTTATGGGCTAATATCAGGGGTGTAAAATGTTGATAATCATGTATAATATAGTAAACTTTGTTTAGCATATTGAACATATTATAAATATTTGCTATAGATCAAATAGGCAGAGCTTGATTTCTTTTTAAGACTGGTTTGAAGGAGAACAATTGTGGCGAAAAAGTATAAATTTCTAATTACAGATAGCTATCCAGGAGAGAGCAGGGACAAATTTGATGAGTTTGGGGTAACTCTTGCAGGTAATTTATATGCAGAACTTTTGCTGCAGCATATGCCTGATGCTGAGTATGACTTGTTTTACACAAGCGATCCGGATGTTAACTTACCAGAAGGAAATGATCTTAAAGTTTATGACGGGATACTTTGGCCTGGTTGTAATCTTACTATTTATCATGATCACGATCCCCGGGTTACTAAGCTTGTAGATTTAGCAAAAACAGCCTATGAAATTGGTATCCCTCAGTTTGGAAGCTGTTGGGCTGCTCAAATTGCTGTTTATGCAGCTGGTGGTAAAGTAGAGCCAAATCCCAAGGGTAGAGAGATGGGGATTGCAAGAAAAATCCATCTTTCAGATGAAGGAAAATCTCATCCAATGTATGAAGGTAAGCCGCCTGTGTTTGATGGATTTATAAGTCATGATGATATAATTACAGAAATGCCATCAAACAGTAAGGTTTTATCCTACAATGATTTTACACCTGTACAATCAGTTGAGGTAAAGTATAAAAAAGGTACTTTCTGGGCAACACAGTATCACCCTGAATATACATTGAAGGTTGTTGCAAGGCTGATTTTATCCAGGGAAGAAAAATTGACCAGACAGGGATACTTCAGTAGTCATGATGAAATGGTCAGATTCTCTGAGGTTCTTGAATCTATTTATAATAATACAGATCTTAAGAATTTGCGTTGGCAATATGCTGTGGATGATGATGTTTTGACAGATGAAATCAGGCAGCTGGAATTTGTAAACTGGTTGAATAAACTTGTAATTCCCACTGCTGAAAATAAAGGTTAGTAAAGGGCAGTTTAATGCCTTATTGTTTTTTATTGTACTGAAGAACCAGATGTAGTATAGCTTTATTTTCTCCGCTATTCTCCAGGGAGTGCTCAATATCACTGTGATAGCTTAGAAAGTCACCTTTATTCATTTGTATGACATTTTTTCCAGCTGTAACTGTTATCGTTCCTTCAAGAAGTGTAAGATATTCTTTAGCCCCTTTAAAGTGAGGTTCTGAATTGAGTTTTCTTCCTTTTTCAAATGTCATTAGATAAATTTCTATGTCTTCAATGGTATCATCTATAGAAGTAAGATCTTTTATATGAACTCCCTCTTCCCCCTCCAGTGGGTCGGCAATTACAATATCAGAACTTTTTGTGAGGGTAAAATTTCTGGTTTTGACAGAAACAACCTTTGTCAGTTCATTGATATCAACTTTGAGGCCTATTGATATCTTCCAGACAGTTGAAATAGTGGGGTTTACCTTGGCAGATTCAATCTGGGAGAGCATTGCCTTTGATACTCCACTTTCCTCAGATAAAATTTTCAGAGTCATCTGCTTATCTTTTCTTATTTCTTTTATTATATCCCCGATAGGGAGTAATATTTTCTCTGTCATTTTGCACCCACAATGGATATTTTCGATATAAGATTGACATACTGAACTTATAGTTATTATACTAAAATTATACAGTATCTCAAACTTAAATTCAGTATACTGTATTTAAGACAGCATATCAAGTTTTTATTTTGGAGAGTGATTCCATGGCTGAATGGCTGGAGATATGTTAAAAGTACTGAAGTATAAATTTATTTTTAGGGCGGAGGAAGTTATGAACAGTGATTTCAGGGATCATTTAACTAAAAAACTCGATGAAATTAAAGGGATGAAACTCTATAAAAATGAACGGGTTTTAACTACACCTCAGGGGAGCCATATTGAAACAGAAGACGGGAAAAAGGTACTGAATTTCTGTTCAAATAATTACATTGGTTTAGCTAATAATGAAGAAATAAAAAAAGCGGCTGTCCGGGGTATTGAGAGATGGGGGTTTGGTCTCTCTTCTGTCAGATTTATATGCGGAACACAGTCTATCCACAAGCAGCTTGAAAAAGAGATAGCTTCTTTTACGGGCTGCGAGGATGCAATTCTTTATGCTGCCTGTTTTGATGCTAATGGTGGAGTATTTGAACCGCTTTTCGATGAAAATGATGCAATT
>DAOVSY010000016.1 GCA_030633365.1 Spirochaetaceae bacterium
AGGGATACTATCTTTTTAATCGACTTATAATGCAGTTTATAATAGGCCGGATTTACAATTAAATGAACTTTTATATCTTCAAGTTTTTCCAGAACTTCAAGATTATTGGCTTTAAGGGTAGTACCTGTTTCTACTAAATCTACAATATAAGGTGTTAAACCCAGGACAGGAGCCAGTTCAACAGAACCATTTAGTTTAATTATTTCTACAGGAATCCCCTGTTTATGAAAATAATCGCTTGTAAATTTAGTAAATTTTGTTGCTACAGATAGTTTTCTTTCATCATCCTCTCTTTTATGACCTTTCATCCCTGCAATACACATACTGGTTCCACCAAACTCAAAGGTCATTAAATTAAAAAATTTATAGCCGGACTCATATAGAACATCTGATCCACATATACCAAGACCTGCAATTCCATGGTTAACATAGGTAGGAAGATCTGAATTTTTTACTAGAAATATTTTTAATCTGCCGGATTCATCATAACTAACAAGTTTTCTGTTATCAAAGGAAAAATTTAACCCCTTCGTTTTAAAAAATTCGCTTACATCTTCCATTAATCTCCCTTTTGGGAGAGCCAGAGATAGTGGTTCTAAACTTGTCTGTATCATAAAATTGCAATCCTTCCATCTTTTCTAATTTTTTCGGCTTTTTTTAATGCACTAATAAAATCTTTCTCAACAATATTTTCCTGAACAGGAAGTGAGAATTTTTTTCCCAATTGGTCTTCAATTTTTCTTAATAACAGGGAAAATCCTACAGATGGAGCTGGAAAGCCAAATCCCCCTAAAAGATCATCGTACCGTCCTCCGGAAACAACTGCCGAATCGACTCCTTCTATATAACCCTGAAAAACAATACCAGTATAGTAGGGTTGGTTGCCAACTTCTGAGAGGTCTACTATAAAACTATTTTCAGCATCTAATTGTATCAAACTATCCATAATAGCTAGTAATTCAGTTAGAGCAGTTCTTTCCTGGATATTTATCAATCCAGTAAAAGATTTTATAAAGGTGCTTAACTCTTCTTTAGTCCCAATAAACTGAAACAGTTTAATAAGGAAATCCACTCTTTTTTTGTCTATATTTTTATCCAGTATGATTTTAAGATTTTCAAAATCTCTATAACTGATCATGTCCAATATTTGTTTTTTATCCAATTCTATAAAACCTGAAATAGAGGCATCCAATAATTTTCTTGAACCAATATGGACAATGGGTTCTATTTCAAGATTTTTAAAAGTGGAATGTAACAGTATAAGAATTTCAAGATCTGCAGTATTATCCTCTTTTCCAATCAATTCAACTCCAGTCTGGAAAAATTCATTTTTGGAAATATCTTCTCTGTTTTGATGTCGTAAAATTGTCCCGGAGTAGCATACTCTTACTGGTAGATCTGAATCCTTTAAAGACAGCCCCATTTGTTTGGCAAGAAAGAGTGTTATATCGGATCTTAGCATAAGAAGATCGCCTTCTCTGTCTATAAGTCTGTAGATATCTTTCTCTACAGGAATAAAATCCTGATATATATCAAAAAAATCAAAAACAGGTGTTTCTACTGGCAAGTAGCCCCAGGATGTAAATAATTTACCTAATTCTTCGTTAGCCTGTCTGTGTCTAAAAGCATCCTCTATATAAATAGTCTCTGTCCCCATAGGTACCTGGAGAAATCTGTTAAGTTTCCCTGTCAATGTAAAATCCTCCGAAAAGTTTTGTGAAATCTTGTTTTAATATGATGAGTTCTAAGAATATCAGAGAAGATTCATAGTGGATAGTGGATAGTCTGAATAATGAAAAAATTGCTTTATCTGTTTTTATATGGAATTCTTTTTTCTTGTTTTAATATGATTAAAACCAGTTCCCAAAATTGATATTTCATGTTAATCTAATTAATAAAAAATTATAGGGAGTAATTTGATGACAAAAAAAGGTTTATTACCGGTTTCTATTCTGATAATAATATCAGGAGCAATGTTTTCGTCCCATTTTGGTGTTGGAGATCTTATTTTCCCTCCTATACTAGGAAGAGGTGCAGGTCCCAGCTGGTTTATAGCTGCAATTGGTTATATGATTATTAATAGTGTTGGAGTCTGGTTAGCTTATCTAGCCTGTGCTCATCAGAATCAGTCTTTAACCGGTATTGCTACCAGAATATTGGGAAAATATTTTGGTAAGATTTATACAGCCATACCAATACTTATAACTGTTTTTTTTATTCTTCCAAGAATTTCCTCCGCAACCCATGAAATGGCAGTTCTTCCTTTATTATCAGTTGTTCCTCTGTGGATTACTTTAGCTGTATTCTTTTTGCTAAGTTTTTATATAGCTTCCACAAGAGCAACGGTTATAGATAAAATTGGAAAAGTGTTGGCTCCTGTTTTAATAATATTTGTTCTTATTCTTGCTTTCAGAGGAATTGTATCTCCTCTTTCTGCTCCCCAGAGCCCGGGTTCACCTACTGCACTGAAAGATGGAATGCTTAATGCGTACAATACAATGAATGCAATAGCAGCTCTTTTATTTGGAGGCTGGGTTTTACATGAATTGAAAATTCGAAATATAGAAACCAGAGAAGACAAGGATAAGAATTTAAATGTTATTGGAATTTCTACTGCAATACTCTTAGGAATAACTTCTACATTATTGGTTTATCTTGGAGCTTCTTCAGGCGCATCGTTTCCAGATGCCTCAATAGGAGTACTTTCAACTAATATTGCCAGTGGGCTTTTAGGTCAGATAGGATTATTTAGTTTCGCAGTCATCATGGCTCTTAGCTGCCTTACTACTTCCGCTGCAATTATATCGATGGCAGGAGATATGTTCTCTGAAATGACCAATGGTAAACTAAAATACAGGACAATTGTTATTATAGCAACTATTATAGGATTTACTTTAGGTCTGGTAGGGCTTAGTAGGATTGTAAAATATACCGTTCCATGGCTGGTTTTACTGTATCCTTCAATTATTGTTATTATTTTAAGCAGCTTGTACTATAATTTTGATAAAATTAAACGGGCTGTAACTGTCGGAGTTATTACAGCTATATTTTTAGGTTTAGGTGATATGCTTTCTTTTTATGGTTTAACAACTAATTTTATTACAAAATTTACTTCCTCCCTTCCCCTTGGATCTTTGGGATTAGGTTGGGTTTTGCCTACAATAGCTGTTATGATCGTGGCTCAGCTTATTGTTCAACTAAAAACTAAGAAGGAAAGCTAGTTTATAAATAAATCAGGAGCGAAGGTGAAAAATAAGATAGATAATTTTATTCTTACAAATTTAGAAAAGAACCTGTATCCCGGAGCCCAGGTGGTAGTGGGCCATCGGGGTGAAGTAGTGGTAAATGTATCCCATGGTTCAATGGTAAAGGGTTCGGATATTGTGCAGGATAAAGTGAATGGAAATACACTTTTTAACATAGAATCAATAACCAAGGTAATGGTCACTCTTCCACTGGTATTTAAACTGGTTGAAGAGGGGAAAATTCGTCTGGATGATAAGGTAATAAGCTATATCCCGGAATTTGGGACTAATAAAGAAAAGAATAAAGTGACTATAAGGAATCTTCTAAATTTTACTGGGGGTATTCCTCTGGATGATCCTGCAGGTTGTGAAGAAGCTGCATTGCAGGGAGATTTAAAAAAATCCTGGGATTTGCATTATAGTCAGGAATTAGCCTGTCAACCTGGAACTAAAGTTTTTTATAGCGATGTATCCTGCAGAATTTTAGGAGAGTTATTGGAAAGGGTTCTAGGAAAATCTTTATCTGAAGCAGCGAAAGAATGGATATTTGAACCTTTGGGAATGAAAAATACTATGTTTAACCCTCCAGACATAGAACAATGTGCAGCTACAGGTATCTCAGATAATGGCCGTGTTTTAAGAGGAGTTCTTACTCAGGATCTTGAGCATTCTCTGGGAGAAGTTTTAGGGTCGGATGGGCTTTTTTCAACAGCAAAAGATATGTTTATCTTCTCTCAAATGATTCTTAATAAAGGGTCCTACAATAATAATAGAATTTTAGGAAAGCTAACTGCAGATAAAATGACAACAGGAATTACTAACCTGGATTTGTTTGAATCTCCTGCTTCGCCCCTCCATTATATTCTTAGTGGTCCCAAAACCTGGTTTTGGGAATATGCTTCTTCTCCACATTCCTTTTTTGGCGATTTAGTATCGAAAAAAGCTATAGGAAAAATGGGGGGAGCCGGAACTTTTCTATTAATAGATCCGGAATATGAGCTTGTTATAGTTTATCTAACAAATTATGGACAGCCTGAGCGCACTCTGGAAGGAGAAGAGGGTTGGAATAGGTTTCTAAAAGATATCGATGTTATGGGCTTATGTAATATTGTTTTAGGGAGTTTATAGGTAAAAGATACTGTTAATTGGAGATGTGACATTCATTCTTATCTTGTCCAACTAACATGCTTTATATATAATCCCCCCTATGAAAAGAATAGCTCTAATTATGTTTTTATTACCACTCTATTTATTTGCCCACCCCCATATTATGCTTAAAACATCTCTTGAAATTGAATACTCTAATTCCGGTTGTGATGGAATTTGGGTTGAGTGGGAATTTGACCGTTTTTTTAGTATATCAATAATTAATGATTTTGATCTGGATAAAAATGGAAGTTTTAATAGTAATGAAGTAAAAGAGATTGAAGAAAATGCATTTAGTAATCTAAAAAATTATGGATACTTTATTTATCTTCGATCTGATGAAGAAAGATATAATCCTGGTGAAATAAGCAGCTTTTCTGCCAGATATTCCGGAGAAAAACTGTATTACAGATTTTTTATTCCTCTAAAAGATAAAAGCTTTGATGACTTCTATATATCAGTATTTGATCCTACATATTACTGTGCTGTAGATTATATGGAAAATGGTTCGATTGTTGGTCAGGGATCAGGGACCCTGCCTGAATTGGAATTACTGGAAAATAAGGATTACCCTGTTTTTTATAATCCCTATGGAACAGCGTCAGATATGACAGCATATACAAAGTGGGAACCAGGCCTTCAGACAGCATATCCAAAGGAAGTACATGTCTATTTCCCGAAATAAAAAAAATCTAAGTATACTATTTTTACTTTTCCTTTATTTTCTGATCCCTCTGTCGCTTTATTCAGATCCTTTTACTGGTGGTTCCGGTAAGGAGTTACGCCCACAGGCAACAAGGCCTCCTTCTGTTATTCTGCCGGATGGATTTAACAAGTTTCAGTTAGAAATTAGAGAGAAAAGTGCAGACTTTTTAGATGATTTTAGATCTGACCCTTCAGCAGGTTCAGTTTTTTTGTTTCTAACAGCTGTTTTCTTATACGGGATTCTTCATGGTGCCGGTCCGGGACATAGAAAAACAGTTGTTTTTACTCTTTTTCTGTCACGCCCCTCCAGGAGATGGGAACCTCTGGCTGCAGGGTTTTTATCTGCAGGATTACATGCCGGGACAAGACTTTTATTGTATGGGTTTTTTAATCTAATATGGCGTTCAGTTTCTTCATTTTCTGATTCTGAAAATATTTCATTTTATCTTGAAGGATGGACATTTGTAATTCTTGCTCTGTTTGCTCTGATTTTGGTATTTGTTAAAATTGTATCTATATTAACCGGACATGGCCATACACATCCCCAAAAAGATGGAAGGAGCCTCTATTACCTCTTAATCATTTCGAGTTTGTTTCCCTGTCCCGGGGCAACAATGCTGCTTATACTGGCTCTTTCTCAAAACCTGATTGCATTGGGTGTATTCGGTGTCCTGGCAATGTCTTTTGGTATGGGAATAATTATTTCCCTGGCAGGTTATCTTGGTATGGCTGGAAGGGAGAGGGTTTTTTTGTGGTTTAAAAATAAGGAAGCCCTCGCAGGAAAGATAAATAGTGCTTTTGAACTTTTATCCTATTCCTTTGTAGCTGTATTTTCTCTTTGGATGGGGAGTCCATTTATATTCTGGCTTTTTCTAAAATGAATTTGTTCTCTTGTAGTATAATAAAAATTCTGTATACTGTTAGCTTATAGGAGTTTAGATGGTTTCTAATAGAGAAAATCCTGTAGATCTGAGGGAAGTACAGCGAATGATAGGAAACAGTCTGGATTTATTCAGCAGTCTTGTTGAAATCTTCACTGAAGAATCTCCCTTGCAGCTAGCTGTAATAACAAAGTCCGTAGACAACCTGGATGCAGTTGATTTAGGTCTGGCTGCTCACTCTTTTAAAAGTTCACTTGCAACACTCGGAGCATTTGAAGCTTCAAAAATTGCAGGAAAGCTTGAGGCTATGGCTAAAACTGGTAATATTGATGGTTCTGCAGAACTATCAAAGAAATTGAAATCGGAGTATGAAAAAGTATTTTTTTATTTTGAAAGCAGACAGTGGCAGAAGGATTGGGATCTTATCGACTAATGAATAATCATTTTAAAATGAAAAAAGATAGAAAGATCTATATAATTCTTATTACTGTATTAACTATCATTGCTCTTTCTATCAACATACAGGTTCATAATAATTTTTTATATAATAAACAGATTAAAGCTTATAAAGATAAAATCCAAATTGAAAGTATTGATCTTAGTTATAGGGTTACAAGCCATGAAATAATCGGTGCAATAAACAGTATGGCAAAAAGATCAAGCCTGTTGAATGATATTGTAAATGGGCTGATTGTACCTGATTCTCCAATACTTCTTAATAAACTGGAGCTGCTTAAGCAGGATTACAATGCATCCATTATATATGTAATGAACTCAGAAGGTGATGTTGTTTCATGTACTCTTTATGATGAAAATAAGACACTTACAGGGGAAAATTACAACTTTAGGCCATATTTTACTAATGCAATTAGTGGTTCTCCAGATATTTACCCTGCAGTTGGTGTTACAACAGGTAAACGGGGACTTTATTATGCATCTCCCATTTATGATATCAGAAACAGTCATAAGGATGAAGTTATTGGCGTTCTGGTTGCTAAAATGGATTTTAGGGTAATTGATACTGTATTAAATAATTATTCCGATCCTGCTGCAGTTATTTCCAGTTCTGGTATTATATTTTCTTCGAATGTTAAGAACTGGTTATTTAAAGATATGTTTTCAGGTGAATCAAATGAAAATTTTATTTATAACAATAAAACTTATAATGTTTTTTCAAATCTTATTTCACTCGAGGATGAATCCGGAAGATGGAGATTGATATCCCTTCATAATTTTGACAGATGGTACAAGTTTATCCAACCATGGTTGATCAATCTTCTTATAATCTTTTTGTATATCTCTATATTTTTCTATATATTTCAAAATACCAAAAATATAGAACTTGAATTGAGTCAGAGAGCCAGTGAAGAAGAGTTAAAGGCAGTCATTGCTTCAATGGATGATCTATTGTTTGTACTCGACAAAGATAATATTTTTATCAACTATTATCAGCCCATATCAGATTCCAGGTTGTTTGAACCTGCTGGATTTTTTCTTGGTAAATCTTTAGAAGAAACAATGCCTCCATATATTGTTAAGATGGCAGAAAAAGCTATTGATTCTGTGAAAATTACCGGGATCTCTCAACAATTTGATTATTCCCTGGAATTGCAGGAACAGGTCCACTGGTTTAGTGCCAAAGTTTCAAAACTGGAAAATCTCTCGGGTAGTTTTGCCGGTGTTACAGTAGTTGTGCGGGATATCAGCAATTTAAAGGAAATTGAGCTTGATCTGGAAAAGTCAAAGAATATTGCCGAGGAGGCAAATAAGGCAAAATCGGATTTTCTTGCAAATATGTCTCATGAAATACGTACTCCTATGAATGCTATAATAGGATTTACTGAACTTCTTTATAGCCAGGAGGATAATTCTGAAAAGAAGAATAAGCTGGGAATGATAAAAGCTTCCGGGCAGAATCTTCTTGCTCTGATTAATGATATTTTGGATTTCTCAAAAATTGAAGCAGGGAAAATTGATATAGATCATTCTAATTTTAGTTTAAGAGTCATTCTGGATAATCTGTACAGCATGTACAAAAGAAAAGCGCATGAAAAGGACCTTGGATACAATATTAATATTGATAAATCTGTTCCGGAATATGTGTTTGGTGATGAACATAGAATTATTCAAATACTTACTAATATAATAAGTAATGCACTTAAGTTTACCAATGATGGTAGTATTACAATTGAATTAAACTATGAGAATGGTATAGCTGAAATTAGTGTAACAGATACTGGTATTGGTATTCCCAATAATAAGCTTGATTATATTTTTTCAGCTTTTAGTCAGGCTGATTCTTCAACTGAGAGACATTATGGCGGAACAGGCCTTGGTTTGGCAATTTCCAAACAATTAGCAGAACTAATTGGAGGTAGTCTAACTGTCAGGAGTTCAGTAGAAATTGGATCTTCATTTGTTTTAAATCTTCCCTTACCTAAAGTTGATCAGAATGATAGAACCATTCATAATTCAGGTATCTCTTATAACAAGAGTGAAACAGATAAAAAAGCTGAAGGATCTGAGGATAAAAATAGTTCTAAATACAGGATCCTTGTTGCAGAAGATAATAAAATGAACCAGGCTCTTATTAAAGCGATGCTGCAGGAAATAGGTTATGAATGTGAGATTGCAGAAAATGGGAAGATAGCTCTAGATAAATTAAAAACTCATAACTATGATCTTTTATTTCTGGATATTCAGATGCCGGTTATGGATGGTCTCGAGACCATAAAATATATTAGAAAAAATAGTAATTTAGAAGAACTCTATGTAATTGCTCTGACAGCTAATGCTCTTATCGGAGATTCTGATAAATATATCAATGCTGGTTGTAATGATTACATATCTAAGCCTATAGACAGAGAAGTTTTAAAAAGTAAAATTATGGAAATATTCAGGTAGCTATAATAAAAAAGAAATTATAGCTTTTTTACTATATATATTAAAAAATTATTATTCTTGTTACTAGAGCTCTTGTATGTTATAGTCCCTGTGGTATCTATATATGATAATTAAAAAAATTATAACTTCTGTTTTTATTCTGGGGCTTTTAATCTCCTGTGATCAATCGAACTCTTTTGTTAATAAACCTATAGCAGTAAATGGAGTTCTGGATTTAACATACTGGGATATTTCATTAGATGGATCTATTACACTTGACGGAGAGTGGGAGTTTTACTGGGAGCAGTTTCTGCTGGGATCAGATTTTGATTCTGATATAAATGTTAAAAATAAATCTTATATGACCGTTCCTGGAGTTTGGAAAGGATATGAGATTAATGGAGAGAAACTCCCTGGAATAGGTTATGCAACATATCGCCTAATTATTAAGAATAAGATAAATGAAACGCTTTCTTTAAAGCTCCCAACGGTTAGCTCTGCTTATACACTGTACATCAATGGTGAAAAAGTTGTGTCGACTGGTTCTGTGGGAAAGAATAGGGAAAAGAGTATTCCAAAATCTCTTCCTCAGACAATAAAATTTGATTCCAAAGATGAAAGTATTGAGTTAGTTTTTCATGTGTCAAATTTTAATTATAGTAAAGGTGGGCTTTGGTATTCAATTCTATTAGGTCTTGAAGAAGATATTAAAAAGGTCTGGGATGCAAACTATTATCTGGATATCTTTTTATTTGGTAGTATTTTAATAATGGGACTATACCATTTGAGTATATTTTTTCTCAGAAAAAAAGAGAAAGCTGCCCTTGCATTTGGTCTCTTCTGCATTTTAATTTCTATACGAACTATTATGACTGGGCAATTATTTATAAATACACTTATTCCTTCTATTCCATGGCTTTTAATTATTAAATTAGAATTTATCTCTTTTTATTGGGGATTTCCAGTTTATATAACCTATATGAATTATCTCTTTCCTAAAGATATGAACAAAATATTTTTTGGAAGTCTCAGATTCCTATTATGGATATTTCTTTTACTTGCAGTTTTTACACCTGTAAAAATATTTACAAATACAGTTTTCTTTTATCAGATACTAATTATTTTTGGAGGTATTTACTTAATTTACGTTCATATAATTACCATTATTAGAAAAAGAGTTCATGCCTTTATATTCCTGTTTGGTTTTTTATTTTTATTTCTTACTTTAATAAATGATATTCTTCTTCAGTATGGTGTTATAAATACAAAAGAACTTGTTCCATTAGGACTTTTTGTTTTTATTTTTATTCAGGCATTTACACTTGCCGGTAGATTTATGAAATCTTTTAATGATGTTGAGTTATTATCTAACGAGGTGATTACAGCTGAAAAAAAATACAGAAGTATTTTTGAAAACTCTGTAGAAGGTATATATCAGTCTTCTTTAGAGGGGAAGTTTCTAATGGTAAACCCTGCTTTTGCAGAAATGCTGGGTTATGATTCACCAGAGGAACTGGTTGGTAAATGCAAAATTGAAAATTGGTATGTAGACAGTACTGAAAGAGTAAAACTCATGGATACTTTAATTTCCAGTGGATCAATTAAAGATATTAAAACCAAAGTATATATGAAGAACAGAAGAATTATTAGTATTAGTGAAAGTGCTCATGTTGTAAAAGATAATTCCGGACATATAAAATATTTTGAAGGAAATATAATCGATATAACAGAATCCCAGCAAATGGATCGTCTTCGGCTGGAAAGAGAGATGGCTCAGGCAGCAAATAGAGAAAAAAGTGAATTTCTGGCTAATATGAGCCATGAAATACGAACTCCTATGAATGCAATAATTGGTTTTACAGATATTCTACTGGACACAGAAACTAACTCGAAAAGAAAAGAACAACTTGGAATTATTAAAAATTCTGGGCAGACCTTACTGGAACTGATAAATGATATTCTTGATTTTTCAAAAATTGAAGCAGGGAAACTTGATATTAAAGAAGATTCTTTCAGTTTTATGGAATTAATCAATAATACAAAAAATCTATTTATTAAAAGGGCTGAAAGTAAAAATATTAAATTGATTGTTGAGTTTATTTCACCAATACCAAACAAGGTCTGTGGGGATAAATATAGATTAGTACAAATTTTAAATAATATAATTGGAAATGCTTTAAAATTTACAAACCATGGAAGTATTAAGATTACCTGTAGCTATCAGGATGGGAAAGTAAATATTAGTATTCAGGATACTGGTATTGGAATAGCTCCTGAAAAACAGGAAACAGTTTTTCAATCCTTCAGTCAGGCTGATATGTCCACAGAGAGGGAATATGGTGGTACAGGCCTGGGCCTGACAATATCCAAAAAACTAGTCGAACTTCTTGGTGGAGAAATTACTTTGGAAAGTATTCCCGGGGAAGGAACAATATTTACTATTAAAATACCTTTTAGGATTACCAAAGAAGATATTTTTACTGAGGAATCAGTAGCAGGATTACTACTACCTTTAAATGAAACTTCTGTATCCAAATCAAAAAAGTTAAGAATACTCCTTGCAGAGGATAATAGAATAAATCAGACCCTGGTAAGTGTTTTGCTTAGTGAGATGAGTTTAGATTGCGATATTGCAGGGAATGGTAAAGAAGCATTGGAAAGATTGGCAGTGGCAAAATATGATCTTCTTCTTTTAGATATACAAATGCCGGTAATGGATGGCCTTGAGACGATAAAATATATACGAATGAATAACGACCTTAAAAATATTTATGTTATTGCATTAACTGCAAATGCAATGGTAGGAGATGAAGAGAAATTTCTTGATGCAGGTTGTAATGATTATATTTCGAAGCCCATAGATAGAGAACTATTTAAGAAAAAGATCAATAAAATAATGAATTTAGAGCGATAAACTAATGACATCATTCATAATATCATTTAAGTTCAATCAGAGATGTGGAGGTCTTTTTAAAAATGGAAAAAGAATTTATTACGCCTTATGGATCATTTATAATAGAAAGGGATTCTGATGAAGATAAAACGCTAAGAGCCTGGGATGCTTCAGATATTTATGCCCTGGAAACTTTTCAGGCAGATTATGAATCTACCCTGAATAAAGATAATTCAAATATTACAATAATGAATGACAGCTTTGGTGCTCTTAGCTGTGCCCTTGCAGAATATAAAATTGAATGTGTTTCAGATTCTTATACAGCTCATACTGTTATTCAGAGCAATTTAGGTCAAAATCTACTTTCCAGAGAAAACATGATTTTTACTTCATCTTCATCTGAGCTTGAAAATAAACCTGATATAATATTTCTAAAAATACCAAAAAGTAATAACTATCTTGAATATCTATTGCAAAAGATTACCAGGGCTATTGATCCCGGTGTAGCAGTTATTGGTTTTGGAATGACTCGTAATATCCATACATCTATAGTAGAACTATTTGAACATTATTTAGGAGATGTTCATACAAGGCTTGCAAAAAAGAAAGCCCGTCTTGTTTTTGGAAAAACTAAAGAATCTGTTAAAAATATAGTCGAATATCCTGTTAAATATTCTGTTCCGGAATTTAATATGAATTTGGTTAACCATGCAAATGGATTTTCTTTTGGAAAGATTGATTTTGGAACACTCTTTTTTCTTGAACATTTTCCCCGTTTTAAAAACCAGCCGGAAAATGTTATTGACCTCGGTTGTGGTGATGGAAGCCTTGCACTTCTTGCAGCAGAAAAATGGCCGGAATCTCCCATTCTTTGTGTAGATGATTCTTATCTTGCTATGGAATCCGCAAAAGAAAATTTTAAAAATAATGGCTATGAAGGAAGAGCAGATTTTAAAGTAGCTGATTGTCTTACAGGTATTGATGCAAAAAGTGCCGATCTTATACTCTGTAATCCTCCTTTTCATGAATATCATGCAGTTTCAATGGGAATAGCTGGTAAAATGTTTAAGGATTCATTTAGAGTACTAAAATCCGGGGGTAGTCTTTTTGTTGTAAAGAACAAACATTTAGGATATCAAAGTTATCTGGGAAAACTTTTTGGAGAATGCAAAACTATTGCTGGTAATAAAAAATATGAGATATTAAAAGCTGTAAAAATTAAATAAGTTGAAATTTACGGGTAAAATGATTTACAATCTAAGTGTGTGGAAAAGTATGCTTAGATTTATAATCATAATATCTCTTATACTTATTGTAAGCAGTTGTGGATTTATTAATAAAAGTAATATACCTAAAGCCCATGAAGGATATCTGGATTTAAGTAATTGGGATCTTGAAAAAAATGGAATAATAGATCTGGATGGTGAATGGGGATTTTATTGGAATCAATTATTGTCTCCTTCAGATTTTTTAGATAGTAAATTGCCTGAAAAATCCGGTTATATAAATGTTCCTGATACCTGGGAAACTAATAAGCTACCAGCAAATATATCTGGCCAGGGATATGCCACTTATCATTTAATAATTAAATTGCATCCCCTTAACGGCAATAAACTTGCATTGAAATATCTAGATGCCTCAACTTCATTTACTTTGTGGGTAGATGGGGAAAAATTACATACTGCAGGTATAACCGGAACATCCAGGTCTACGACAATTCCGGAGTATGCTCCTGGTGTTATTGATTTTTGTAGTTCTGACAGAGAGGTTGAAGTTATTATAAATATATCTAATTTTCACCATCGAACAGGAGGATTTTGGGAATCTATATCTTTAGGTACAGAAAAAGAAATACATAGAGTTAATAGCAGGTCTCATTATTCTGATGCCATTTTAATGGGAGGCATACTTATACTAAGCTTCTATCACTTAATACTGTATGGAATTAAAAAAACAGATAAAAAGATACTAATATTAGGTATTTTTTGCTTTGTTATATTTGTAAGAGGTGTTTCTACAGGAGAAATGCTGCTGTATGTATATTTAACTGACTTAAGCAGAGATGTTTCATCCAGAATTGAGTATGTATCTTTTTTTTCTGCTATGGCAGTATTTATGGTTTTTTTAAAAGTATCATTTCCAAAGGAAATACACAAAACTGTAGCAAATTTCTTTGTTACATGCTTTCTGGCTGTCAGCATTTTCTCATCACTTTTTCCAATTTCCATCTCATCATATATACTTCCTTTTGTACAAATTCTCTCATTAGTTGCTGCAATTTATGCAGTTATTATGGTTGTAATGGCTGTTGTAAGAAAAAGACCTGGTTCAAAAGTTTTTTTAATTGGATTTATCATAATTATTATTAGTTTATTAAATGATATTCTATATGCAAGGCTTGTTATAAATTCAATATATCTTTCTCCGGTTGCTCTGGTTATTTTTATACTTCTGCAAACTTCAGATCTTTCTTACAGGGTTTCACAATCTTTTGATCTTATTAAAAAACAGCATATAGAGCTTAATAATTATAAAGAACATCTGGAGGATCTTGTAAAGGAGCGGACTTTAGACCTTGAAAATGCCTTGGTTACAGCAGAGGAATCCAGTCGGGCTAAGAGTGATTTTCTTGCTAATATGAGCCATGAACTACGAACACCTCTAACCCATATAATTGGTTTTTCTGAAATTATTCTTATGAAAGAAGAATTGATGAATTCAGATCCTGAAGCAAAAGAGTTTCTGAATGATGTTTTGAGCAGCGGCAGGCATCTATTGGATCTGATTAGCGGGATTCTTGATCTTGCAAAGAATAAGGCTGGTAAACAAAAAATTAAAGTTAGTAAAATGGATCTTGGAGAGTTGCTTAGAGATAGTATAGATATATTCTCAAAACAACATAATGTGCTTAATTTTCAACTTATTTCAGGATTTCCAGAATCGATTTCTGCTGATTATTTTAAAATTAAACAGATTTTATATAATCTTCTGTCTAATGCTGTAAAATTTACATCTCCAGGAGGTGAAATTTCAATCGAGGTCAATCAAAACTCTCGGGGAACTACTTTTTGTATTAAAGATAATGGTATAGGTATTCATCAAGAAGACCAGGAAAGGATATTCTCTTCCTTTGAACAGATAGAATCAGGGGCAGACAGATCTTATGGTGGAACAGGTCTTGGATTAGCTCTTGTTACAGATTTTGTTACCTTACATGGTGGTAAGATTTGGGTAGAAAGTAAGGGAGAAGGAATGGGCAGTGAATTTTATTTTTTTATTCCTTTAAAAATTTAGTATTTATCCTTAAAAATGCATAGACTTGGTATATGTTATAAATATCAGGGGGCAGTGAGTGGACAATGATCTTGAGCTGGAAGGCTTATTGTTTGAAGAAGAAGAAAAACAAAATGTATTAAAGGATCAGGAAATTTTAGATAATACTGACAGTATCTCAGAGCGCTGGGCTTCATGGGTAAATATAGTAAATAATTAAGTTATTTTTTCCAGAATTAACGCTGCCTCAAATAGAATTGGTCTGCATATTGTTTCAGAATCCTGTTATTGCTCCTGTTAAAGCTCCACATTACTTTCAATGCCCATTTCTTCTCCAAAACCAGTAGCCAGCTTAAGAGATACTCCATCTAATTTCATACATCTATTTTAATAAACACAAACCATTTTTTTGCATTTTATTAATCAAATAGTTTAATCCTGTTAAACTATTGCGTTAAAAACATGTTTGTTTATAAATAAAATTAATAAATCGCATTAATCTCGTCTATTGCTTATATAAATAGAAAATTACCAATTTGTAGTAATACATATATAAATAAATTACGAAATATATAAAAATTCCTATTTTGTTGTAATTAAAACTTGACCTTTGTAACAACAAAGAATAATATTTGATTTATATTTATTATCTACTTAAGTCGAATTTTGTTAATAAACAAAGGAGGACAAATGAAGAATTTGTTTATTTCAGTGTTACTGCTCCTTGGAGTATGGTTGCTGCTGAATGCTTCCTTATCTCCTGTGGTTATTGTTTCGGGCCTGATTGTCGCATTTATAATAGCCATATTATTTGCTGCCAGACATCCTGTGTTTAAGGATATAAAACTTACCCCCAAAGCTATAGCCTATTTCATTATTTACATTTTCGTTTTTTCTTTTGAACTCTTAAAATCTAATATAGACGTTGCAAAGAGGGTAATTTCACCCTCACTTCCAATAAATCCCGGTATAGTTGAGGTAAAAACAAAGCTTACTTCAAGTCTTGGCAGAATGTTTCTTGCTAACTCAATTACCCTTACTCCCGGAACATTAACGGTGGATATAAAAAAAGATTCCCTGTTTATACACTGGATAGATGCCTCCTCAACAGATATTGAAGGAGCTACTAAAAAGATTGTTGAGGGATTTGAGAAGTATCTGGAGGTTATTTATGGCTGATACACTTTTTCTAATATCAGGGGTCATAGCAATTATAGCTCTTTTTGTAGCAGCAGTACGATTTTTTCGTGGTCCAACATCTGTGGATCGTGTAATAGCATTTGATGTACTTACAATAATATCAATATCCCTAATAGCAATAATTGCGTACACAGAGGTCAGAGTAATCTATCTGGATGTAGCAATAGTCTATGGTTTGTTAAGTTTTCTGGGTGTAATAATTGTAGCAAAATATCTGGAAAGGGGGCTCTAGAAAATGGAAATACTACCAATAATCGGTGGAATAGTAACCCTGATGGGAGCATTATTTCTTTTACTTGGTGCAGTGGGGGTTCTTCGAATGCCTGACTCATATAACAGAATCCAGGCAGGAACAAAGGCAACAACCCTTGGAACCCTGCTTTTTCTTCTTGGAATAGGTATTGCCAGTCCGGGGTGGTTTCCAAAACTGTTTGTGCTTATCCTTTTTATCCTTTTTACAAATCCTGTATCTTCCCATGTTCTGGCAAGAGCGGCTCACTCTATTGGAATACAGCTAACAGAGAAAACAGTAGTGGATAAACTAAAAGATACCAGAGAGGAGGAGATAGATGCTTAGCACAATAATAATGATATCCCTGTCTATTCTAATAGTGGCATCTGCAATACTTGCAATACAGACAAAGAATCTTGTAGTTGCCATAGTAGCAGCAGGTTTGGTGTCTTTAATGGCCTCCGTTGGATATTTACTTTTATCAGCTCCAGACGTTGCAATGACAGAAGCAGCAATAGGAAGCGGATTATCAACAATAATATTCTTTTATGTCCTTAACAGAGTACGTGGGAGGGATAATGGTTAAAAA
>DAOVSY010000037.1 GCA_030633365.1 Spirochaetaceae bacterium
GAAATTGCTGGAATTCCCTGTTGTAAATTATTTCCTATATGCCTGCCTGTATCTCCAGCTAAATCCACTAATGATTCTTTTTGTTTATCTGATAGTGGACGGGGATGTATAAATCCCTTCATTAATTCTCCTACTATATGATCAGCATCTGCAGAACTGCCTCCATTTCCACATATTAGAAGTTTCCCCTGATCCCTAACAGTATTAATTAATAACTCTGCACTTTTTTTGATATTTACTCTGCTATCGGTAAGTAAAGGATAGCGTAATATTAAATCATTTATAAATGATTCTGTTTTTTCGTCTTTAGTCATACATCTTATCCTTTGTTATTAAGCTTATTATAAAGATGAAGCAGAAAGTCTCTGTTGTCAATTGACGTGTAGTCTATGGGACAACCCATTCGATTAAAGGTTTTCATAAAACGAAGATAGTAAGCAGGATTGTCTGTTGGGGGTTCACCTTTTGACCAGTCCCATGTTTCTTTCTGAAGATCAACTACATGGATAGAACAGTGGCGAATATCAGATCCTTCTTTTTGGGCAACATTTCGAGCCATGGAGAGAGCTTTTTCAAAGATCATTGGAGACATTACAGCAGATCCTATAGAAAGGTATACTCCTCCTTCCAGTCCTGAAACTGAATTAACAAAGGACAGAAAATCTCTTTCTGCACATCGGCCCACAGCTGCACCCCTGTTTGATCTATGAGTATAAATAATATCATGTCCAAACATTGGGTGGCTTGTAAATGGAGTTTTATTTTTTAATGCTCTGGCCTGAATACTGTACTCAGAAAAAGGATGTTTTATTTCCATCCATCCTGAGGGTATATTTTCTGCTCTGACTAGTTCTAAAAAATCTGCTGCGGCTGCTCTTTTCCATAGAGGGTTCAATGGTGTATTCTTATTGATTATTTTAAGAAGTTCTTTTTCTCCAGGAATATTAAGTCCTTCTTCACTGATCATAGATCCCACAGCTTCACCGTATCCCTGCCCCTGGTATGATCCAACCATCAATGCAAGATTAATATAGAAACCTGTTTCTTCCCATGTTCCAAATTTTCCTTCTTTTACATTTCCTTTAACGTCTTCAGAGCTTAGCCCCTGATAAGCAAACTCCCAGTCATGTATAACACCAGCTCCATTGGTTGCCAGGTGGGTTACCCATCCCTCTTCTACAAGAGATGCAAGAATCAATCCCAGACCATTTTTAATTGTATGTGCCCCAAAAGTAAGCATAACAGATTTATTATTTTTCCTTGCTTCTATAATCTCATCAGCAATAATTTCTATGCGATCCATAGTTTTGATTCCAGGATCGACTGTAGAAGTAGTGGGGTGTATACTTGCTTTGTCTATTTTTACTTTACTTTTTCTTGACTTAAGTGGATAAAAATTCATTTTATATCTATCAAAATATTTCATAGTTTCACTTCCCACTGAAGATAATCTGTCAATGCCGGAACCCAGGAGAAGTCAGGTATAAGAGCCTGTGCTCCTCCGAGAATAAGACGGGATCTTTTATCAGGGTTTATTCCAAATCTTTGTTTTTCATCACTAACAAGCCCTATTCTTGTAAATCCCCGTTTTGCTGCTTCTCTCATTTCTACCGGTCCGTCCCCAAAAACATAACATTCCCAGGGTTTTATATCAGCAGGAAGATCTTTAATTATTGTTTCAATTACCATCCGTTTAGGATCGTATGATACATCTCCAACAGAACCGAATATGCCACCATTAAAGAAGTCAGCATAGCCAAGAACAGCTGCTTCCTTACGAACATCCTCCTGATCTGTTCCACTGGCCAGATATATTGATATACCTTTGCTTTTTAGGAGTTCAAGAAACTGTATTGCTCCTTTCATAGTTACATCATTCAGATTAAGCATTCCCTGTTTAAATAATTTTACCCTGGCAGACACCATTGCCAGTAGTTTGTCGTTAAAGATGTTTTTATATTCCAGGGGTGTTAGAATTTTTTCCTCAGGAACAAACCCGAAAGATCTGACCATATCTCGTAGGTGATGCATTTGAATAATTGTCTGTATGCCGGTTGTTTTTTCAATCATTTCTACTGCAGCAGTTTCAATTATATTTAACTCTTCCTGTAAGACTGTTTCTTTACAGCTACCTAGAATGGCATTCATAGTAACTTCCTTCATAATAGGCTCCCATCCCTGACGCAGGGTGGAAATTGTTCCATCATGATCAAATATAACTATCCTGGGAAGACCTGCCTTTTTTATATTGATCAGTTCAACAGAGGTGCCTGATAAATATTCAGCTTTTCTGCTATCTTTTGCCAGTTGTGGGTTATATCTGTAATCAGGTGAGGCTCCCATTTCTAATATTTCATTAACAGTTGGATGTCCTGTTTCAAAAAGTTTTGTAACAGAGACACCGGCCGATAAATTACCAATATTAAGTGCATCTTTCATAGATCCCCCGGAAGCCAGCGTCAGGGCTAATCCAGAAAGGAAGGCATCCCCTGCACCCACTGTATCTATTTGACCTATTAGGCTAATGCCCTGTATTTCTTCTATCTGATCCTTATTTTTAACTGATACTGCTCCTTCTTCTCCAAGAGTTACTATGACCGTTTTATTCCAATATGAATTCAGCCATTTTGCAACTTCTACGTTATCAGGAAGAGCTTTGTCGCTTTTATGAATTGTTAAGAAAAGCCCTCTTGCCTCATGGATATTCAGTTTTCTGATACTTCGGTCGTAGATATGGTTTAAATGACGGCAGTCAGAGATCCATAGACATTTATCTTCATACTTTTCTATTAGTTTTATAAGACCTTTTTGGAAAACTTCGTTGTGATAACCATGAACAATTTGTTCGTTGATTATAACTGCCTGATAATTAATTATGTTGGCTTCAAGATCATTCAACAGCAATCTGATTATCTGATCATCTACCTTATTAAAATTTCCAATATCGTAACGTGGTTCTTCTTTACTGCCTTTATAGACCTTATGATACACATGGGTGTTCCAGTTAGATTTCTGTGACTGTAAATATTTGCAGTTTACACCGGATTCTTTCAGTATTGTTTTCAGGGTGAGGCCAAAAGGGTCCTGGCCGATAACACCGTATATATCAACACGGGAAGCACCTAAGGTCTTTAAATTTACTGCGACATTTCCAGCACCTCCTGCCTCATGCTTGAAACTGGAAACAGAATGGGTTGCCAGATTTGTTTCTACAGATATTTCGCTCTTATCATCTGTGAGGAAGTAATACATATCCAGGCAAATGTCTCCTATGACAGCAATGGATGTGTTTTGAAATTTATCAATTGTATTATTAAGATCATTCATTTGAACCTCTTTTTGCTTCGATGTTAAGCTTAATCATCATTTATTTCTATGTCCATTACTTTTAAAAATTATTCTATTTAATGGATACCTGGGTACTCACCTGCTGGGTACCCAGGTATCCGGATTAAACCAAATCTACCCTGAAAATATATTCTGTAAAATAATGGGTAAATTTTTCTAACTGGTTTAATGGCTTAGGTATTAGTAGGGCTTGTATTTTTTTGTATATTCTTAAAAAAATAAAATTGGCATGAACATTGCTTATAATAAACAAATATCACAAGGAGAGACATATGAAAAAAGGTTTATTGTTTATTATGATCATGCTGATTGCTTTCAGCATGACTCCTCTATTTTCAGCAGCACAGAAAGAAGAAGCAGCTGATGATGAGATTACTATTCTTTTTATGGCTGGTGTAGCTGATCCATTTTATTACATGATGGAGAAAGGTGTACGGGCAAAAGGTGAAGAATTAGGTGTAAATATAATTGTAGCAGAATTTCCTAAAGCATGGGGCCCAGAAGTTCAGGTTCCAATTCTTGAGGCAACTGTTGCCCAGGGTGGAGTTGATTTGATTCTTATTGCACCAACAGCTATTGATGCTTTAATAACTCCTCTTAAAAAATTGTATGACCAGGGAATTGAAATTATTACTGTAGATACATTTCTTGGAAATGGCGATTATTCAGTAGATAGTGATTTCTCTTTTCCATTAAGCTATATTGGCTCAAATAATGAAAAGGGTGGTCGGGAAATTGCTGAAAACCTCGCAGAAATGATTGGTGGTAAAGGTAAGGTATATATTAATTCAACAAATCCTGATGTATCATCTGTAATGGGTAGAGTAAAGGGATTTAAAGAAGGAATTGAAGCTTATCCGGATATTGAACTGGTTGGTGTAGATTATAACATGGATGTACAGCAGAAAGCTACAGATCAGACTCTCGCTGCACTTCAGAAAGATCCGGATATTGCCGGTATTTTTGCAACAAATGTTTATTCTTCACAGGGTGCATATCAGGCAGTTTTAAATGCCGGACTTATTGGTGCTGTTAAACTCGCTACCTGGGATGCTACAGTAGATATGATTAGTGCACTAAAAAAAGGCCAGGTTGACCTGGTTCTTGCTCAGAAACCATACGAAATTGGTTATCTTGCTGTAGAATGGGGATATAAATTCCTGACTGCCGGTACAGAAGTTCCAAAATCAGTAATTCCAGGATTTAAATATTTTAATCCGGAAAATGTAAATGATCCTGCTATGGATGAATTTATCTATAAATAAGATATTTTTTCCTGATTTCAGGATTAATTAAAAGGGGGCTGGAAGGCCCCCTTTTTTAAAAGAGGGAGATTTATTTTGACAAGTAGTTTAAATATCAGGATTGAAAAATCAAAACTATTCAAGGTTATTGCCAGAAACTGGGCATTTTGTTTTCTCTTATCTTTTATAGTATTATTTAGTTTTACAGGAAAAGGGTTCTTAAGTATTACGAATTTTCAAAATATTATTCATCTTTCGGTAATTGCCATATTAATGGCAACTGCCGAAACATTTGTAATAATAAGTGGAGGAATAGATCTTTCTATAGGTTTTATAATGGGGCTTTCTTCTGTAACAGCTGGAAAAATTATCCAGATAATGTCTACCAGTGGAAATTACTCTCCTGGCTTAAGTATTTTTATTGGTATTACTATTGCTCTTGTTATTTCTCTTATTCCAGGTTTTTTCAGTGGGATTATGATTGCTCATTTTAAAGTGCCTCCTTTTATTGCGACACTTGGAATGTGGGGTATTACAAACGGAATAGCATTAAAAATATGCAAGGGATTTCCTGTAGCTATGCTGCCTGATAGTTTAACCAGAATAGGAAATGGATACATCTTTTATATTAAACCAGGAGAGAGAGTTCATTTTTTTGGACTACCTGCAGGGGTAGGAAATGATCAGATAAGGACTTATCTTAGACTCATTCCCAATTCCTTTATTTTTCTTATTATAATTATTTTACTTATGTGGCATCTCCTTAAAAATACAAAATTTGGACAACATACCTATGCTATAGGGGGAAATGAAGATGCTGCTGTAAGATCCGGAATTGCTGTAAAAAAACATATCATAAAAATATATGTTCTGTCTTCATTTATTGCTGGTATTGCCGGGGTATTTAATGTATTTCAGACTGGTATAGGGAACTTTACCCCTTTTGGAGCCATGTATGAATTATTTGCTGTAGCTGCTGTTGTTATAGGCGGAGCAAGTTTAATGGGAGGCAAGGGGCGAATTATTGCTTCTATAATTGGAGTATTTTTAATAGCAGTCCTTGAGAATGGATTGCTTATATCAGGAATTGAACCTTTTTATAGATTTATAGCTGTTGGTTTACTTCTGATTTTGGCTGTTATAATTGATGAGTTGTTTCCAGATCTTTTTTAATTGGGTAAGGGAGTTTCTATAATGCAGAGTCTTGCAAAACGAGATCGAGTAGATATATTATTAAAATTTGGCCGGCAGTGGGCGCTTGTCTTTTTGTTTACTGAGCTTATATTTTTTAGTTTGATGGCCAGAGGTTTTTTAACTTTAAATGTCTTTCAAATTATATTCTTTTTTGGAACTGCTGTTTTGCTTATGGCAACTGCAGAACTGTTTGTAATAATAACCGGTGGTATTGATCTGTCTGTGGGATATGTCATGGGTCTTGCCACAATAATTTCTGCAAAACTTATAGCAGCGTTCTCCGGGTCAGGGATGGAATCCCTTTCAGCTATTATTCTTGGAATTATTATTACTCTTGTAATAGGGCTTATTCCAGGTTTAATAAACGGTATTCTAATTTCCCGTTTGAAAGTACCACCTTTTATTGCAACATTTTCAATGCTGGGAATATGTCATGGAATTTCTGAACTGCTTATAGCAGAAAAAGCGGCAAAAAATCTTCCTCATCTTGCTAATATAATTGGTAATGGACATTTTGTGTACTTTGTTAAAGGTGGTGGATATTCTTTTTTTACAAGACCTGAGGTCGCCCGGGGTGTTAAGGTTTATGAAGTTCTTCCAAATGTTGTAGTTATTACATTTGTATTTATAGCTGTTTTTGCTTTTGTTTTGAGTAAAACAAAGTTTGGGCAGCATACATATGCTATTGGTGGAAATGAAGATGCTGCAATCAGATCAGGTATAAATGTTAAATGGCATATAACTAAAATTTATATGTTATCTTCTTTTCTGGCTTCCCTTGCAGGTATTTTGTATATGTTAAAATATGTAACCGGAAAAGCAGATGCAGGTGCTTCTTTACTTCTGGATTCTATTGCAGCGGTTGTGATTGGCGGTGCCAGTCTTTATGGCGGCAAGGGTACTGTTTGGAGGACTATTCTTGGGGGTGTCATAATTGCTGTATTGGAAACAGGTTTAAGAATTATGGGTATTCCTACCTTTGATAAATATATAATAGTAGGGGTTATATTAGTATCTGCGGTACTTATAGATCAATTCTTTCCTGAACCTACATACAAGGAGTAAACTAGTGAGTTATTTGATAGAAACAAAGAATATAACAAAAAGATTCGGAGGCCTTGTTGCCGTTGATAATATGAGTTTTGGAGTAAACTCCGGGGAAGTTGTTGCTATTCTGGGTGATAATGGGGCAGGTAAATCTACACTTATTAAAATGATATCAGGAGTTTATCCTTCTGATGGTGGCTCTGTATTTTTCAATGGTGTTGAGGCAAAGATACATACACCTATGGATGCTCTTGCTGTAGGAATAGAAACAATATATCAGGATCTGGCATTAGCGGAGAATCTAAATGTTTATTCAAATATATTTTTAGGAAGAGAGAAAACAAAAAAGAAATTTGGCATTCTTTCTGTACTTGACCATGAATATATGTATGAAGAATCTACGAAAATTCTTAAAAAACTGGATATTAAAATCCCCTCATTAAGAAATAATGTTCGTACTTTATCCGGAGGTCAAAGACAGGCGGTTGCAATTTCCAGGTCAATTTACTGGAATGCAAAGGTTCTAATAATGGATGAACCCACAGCAGCACTGGGAGTAGCTCAGCAGAAGCAGGTTCTTGATCTGGTGAATTCCCTGAAGGATCATGGAATTGCAATTATTTTAATAAGTCATCAGATGCGTGATGTTTTTGAAGTTGCTGACAGGATTATAGTTATGCGAAGAGGAGAAAAGGTTGGTGATCTGGTTAAAACCGAGACATCAACTGAAGAAGTTGTTAATCTTATTGTTGGATCAGAGATGGTTAACTGATATAATTCCACTATGAAGCTTTTTGTAAGAACATTGCTTTTTTTTATTGGTATTGTCATTATTCAATCTACTTTGACTATTTTTTTGGTAACTGGAATTGTTACAAGGAACAATGAGTCTGATGCCAGATTAGAGTTGAAAATTGAAGCAAGTGCTGTGTATGAAAACTATAATTCCTGGGTCAGGATAATGTGGAAAACAATTATAAGAATTGATAAAGATGAAAAATTTAAAAAACCAATTGAGAATTATCAAACAATTTCCCCTGGTGATGATATTGGAAACTGGTTCGATGAGATTCTTCTCCTGTCTGGAATGGATTTTATAATTCTTAGAGATGAGCATGGAATTAGTTTTGAATATTCATCTTCTGAGATTGATCATATACCCTTTAATAAACTTGGAGAGTTAAAATCCTCAAGGAATCATCCATATTTGGAATTAAGAGAAATTGACGGTACAGTTTATCTTGTTGGTATTCTGAAACATGAAGGTTCCAGTAGTATGGAGTTGTATTTATTAAAACAGATAGATGAAAATTTTTATAAGCGTCTTCCTCTTCAGGAACGATCTGTTGTTATTCTTACATCTTATTCTACTATGAAGTCTGTTCATTTTTTGGATGAAGATATATTTGACAATTATATAGATGCTAAAATTTTAGATATTCCATATAAAGAGATTTATAATATTGAGCTTGAAGAAGGTTCTTATAATGCAGCATTTCGAAAACTGGGTAAATTGCAAAAAAATAATGGTGAAGAAGAGTTTTTTTTAATTCTCCTTTTATCGAATGAACCTTTTTTGAGCATCCTTTCAAGTATAAATAAAACATTATTAATTGTATCTTTTATTGTAGGATTGTTTACAATAATTTTAAGTTTCTTTTTTTCCGGAAAAATTACCCAGCCTATAAGTAAGCTCATAGCAGCTATGGAGGGGATTCGTAAGGGTAATTACAATGTCAAAATTGCTCATAATTCTGGAAATGAAGTGGGGAAGTTATTTCAGGGATTTAATGAGATGACACTTCAGTTAAATCAAAATAAGAAATCAATGGAAAGTTTTATTCACGAGATAACTTTTTTGAAAGATTATAATGAAAAAATTATTTATTCTCTCCGGGCAGGGATATTAATTCTTGACAGCAATCTCGTTATAGAAAAGGTGAATGGATTTTTTCTTGAATGCTTTTATAAGGTAGAAAGTGATATTCTTGGAAAAAATATAGAGGACATATCTATTGATGTTATCGACAGATCAATTATTATAAATATTAAAGATATAATTATTGGGAATAAAAATTCGCAATCGGCAATTCGTAGAATTGATTCACTTGTATATGAGATAAAACTCTATCCACTTTTTGCAATATCCAACACTGAAGATCGGAAATGTGTTCTGGAAATAGATGATGTTAGCAGAAAATATGAATTGGAAGGAAAAATATTTCAGGCAGAAAAACTGGCTTCTTTAAGTATGCTTTCTGCTGGAGTATCACATGAAATTAATAATCCATTAAGTTCTATTTTAACCAATGTACAGAATCTACTTGCTGAGGAGCATAATGAAGAAACTGGTATTGCATTGAACTGGATAGAACAGGAGACCCGAAGGATAGCCAGAATTGTAAGTGAACTTCTGGATTTTTCTGCATCCAGACCAGATGGGGATGAAGGTGTTGAAGTTAATGCCTGTATTACTGAAGTAATAAAATTAATTAATTACGGATTGGAAAAAGAAAATCGGATTGAGATAATTTCCGAATTCCAGGATAATTTATCTTTAGCAATTATTAGCAATTCTGAACTTAAGCAGGTAATTATAAATCTTGTCCAGAATTCTATTTATGCTATTGAAGGAAGTGGAAAAATATATATTAAAACCAATCAAATAGAAAATAACCATAAGCTTAATATTCAAGTACAAGATACAGGAACAGGTTTGGACAAAGACGTAATGGGTCATATATTTGATCCGTTTTTTACTACAAAAGAAAATGGGAAAGGAACAGGTCTGGGATTGTCCATCGTATATGGTATAATAAATAAGAATTCAGGTTCAATAGATGTAAAGAGTAAAAAAGGAATAGGTACAACATTTATTCTTACAATTCCGGTTTGTGAAAATGTTAAATAAACTTGTATTGATAAAAAATGAGGACTGTAAATGGAAACTCCATTAAAGGACAGAAGAAGCATTCTAATTGTTGATGATGAAGATGGAATAAGATATGGTCTTGAGAAGCTTTTTAGGCGAGAAGGGTTTAGAGTTTTTTCCACTGGAAACTTTGAAGAAGCAGTTGCTGTTGTAAAAGAAAAAATAATTGATATTGCTCTTCTGGATATCAGGTTGAAGGGTAAGCGTGATGGAATTGATCTTTTAAAGGAACTTAAAAATGCAGAGCCTGAGATTGTAATATTAATAATAACAGGTCATGGCAGTATTAACAGTAGTGTAGAAGCCATGAAAGAAGGTGCTTCTGATTATATTCTTAAACCTATTGATAATGATAAACTTATTGTTACTGTAAGAAAAAATCTTGAAATAAAAAGTTTGAGGAGTGAAAATACCTATCTTAAAAAGGCTTTGCTTAACAGTATCTTTACTTACGATTTTATAACTGATAATCCGGTTGTAAAAGAAGTATTAAAAGTAGCAGATAAAATAAAAAATACTCCTGCAACAGTTTTAATAACTGGTGAAAGCGGTACTGGAAAAGAAGTTTTAGCCAGATATATTCATTTTACCAGTAATCGTAAAGATGGAAATTTCGTAGGAATAAATTGTGCTGCCCTTTCTGATACACTGCTATTAAGTGAATTATTTGGTCATGAAAAAGGTTCTTTTACTGGCGCTATCGAACAAAAAATTGGTAAGTTTGAACTGGCAGACTCTGGAACTCTTTTTCTTGATGAGGTAGGAGACATGTCTCTGGATGTACAATCAAAATTATTAAGGGTTTTGGAAGAAAGAAGTTTTGAACGGGTAGGTGGTGTTAAAAAAGTTCAGGTAGATGTAAGACTGATAGCTGCTACAAACAGAGATATGCAGGAACTGATAAAAGTAGGCCGGTTCCGTCAGGATCTTTACTATAGGCTTAATGTAATTTCCTGTCATCTCCCACCTCTTAGAGAAAGACCTGAAGATATACCTCTTCTAATGAATTACTTTTTAAAATTATATAATCAGCGTTATAATAAAAATGTTCAAAGTGTAAATACCGGCCTTTTTACAAGGTTAACCAAATATAGCTGGCCTGGAAATGTAAGAGAATTACAGAATAATATAAATCAGGCAGTACTACTATGTGATGGGGAAGAGATTGTATCATTTAACTTGCAGGATGGCATAATATCTGAACGACGTGAATCTATGAAAATGATAGGCCATGGAAAACCATTAAAAGCTGCAATTGAAGAGATAGTTAATTATCATGAAAAGAAGCTTATTGCCAAAGTCCTTTCAGACAATAAACAAAACAGGACCCGTACCGCTCAGGATTTGGAAATTACAAGGAAGACTTTAGCACGGAAGATTAATAAATATAATCTTTGATATTTTGTAAGAGTATAGGGAGGAGTTTGTGAAAAGAAGTGAAATTAATAATTATATTAGGGAAGCAGAAACACTGTTAAAAGATAATAATTTTACTCTACCTCCCTGGGCTTTTTGGTCTTCCAGTAGCTGGGAGCAGAATAAGAATAATTGTGAAAATATTTTTGATAGTTCTCTTGGTTGGGACTTAACGGATTTTGGCTGTGGAAACTATTTGATCAGAGGCCTTCTTCTTGTAACTATAAGAAATGGAAATACCCTTTTTGATGAAAAACCCTATGCAGAGAAAATTATGATTGTAAAAGAGAATCAGGAGACTCCTTTTCACTTTCATTGGAGTAAAACAGAAGACATTATAAATCGTGGAGGAGGACGGTTGGTTATTGAACTTTACAATTCAGATAAAAATGAAGAGTTTACGGACGGACCGGTTGTTTTTCTTACAGATGGTATAAAAAGAGAAGTTGAAGCTGGTGGAAAAGTAATACTTTCTCCAGGAGAAAGTATTACCCTTAAGACAGGAATCTATCATAGGTTTTATGCGGAAGAGGGCAGCGGCACAGTTATGGCCGGCGAAGTTAGCATGACTAATGATGATGCGAAGGATAACAGGTTTCATGATGCTCTTGGGAGATTTCCGGAAATAATTGAAGACGAAGAACCATACAGGCTGCTTGTAGGAGATTACGGCCGGGTGTTGGGGCTGAAATAGATGCGAATAAATGGACTTGGATGTTCCCTGGTTGATAATTTGTATTCACCTATTGATTTTGAATCTGAAGCATATAAAAAATGGTCTGTGGACAATAATAAAGGAACAAGCATTATTACAGGAGGCCTTATTTTTGGTGAAGAGCTGGAAAGATCATCAGGGAAAAAATATAAGAATATCCTGAATGAGATAACTGGTGAAAAAATAATCCCGGACAAAAATGTAGGTGGTCCTTCTATTGTTGCATTGATTAACATTATCCAGATGCTGGATAGTGATTTTGAAGTATGTTTTTTTGGTGCCAGAGGAGATGATGAAAACGGTCGTTTTATTGCGGAAAAACTTACACTCTTTGGCATCGGACTGGATGGATACGTTGTAGTTGAAGGAATAACACCATTCACCGATGTTCTCTCTGATCCTTCTTATAATGATAATAATGGAGAACGCAGTTTTGTAAATTATATAGGTGCAGCCGGAAAAATATCAGGACATAATATTCCTGCTTCTTTCTTTAATGCTGACATTCTAATCTATGGAGGGACAGCACTCACTCCCGGGCTTCATGATGATCTTAGTTCCCTTATAAAAAGAGGTAAAGAAAAAGGTTGTCTGAATTTTATCAATACTGTTTATGATTTTAGAAATCAGAATCTAAATCCTTATATCCCCTGGCCTCTTGTTACTGATGAAATGGATTATCAAAGAATAGATCTTCTTATTACTGATAATGAGGAGGCCCAAAGAATTTCCGGAATGAATTCTAAAGAAGACTCAATAGTTTTTTTTGCAGAAAAAGGTGTTCATTCAGTGATAATTACTCATGGAGCAGAAGATCTAATTAGTTATTCTGATGGTACATTTTTCAAGGAAGAAGGTGTTTTTACTTTACCGGTTTCGATGAGTGCCGGGAATCAGATGAGATCATTACCTTCAGAATCTGCTGCAGATACAACAGGATGTGGTGATAATTTTGCAGGTGGTGTATATGCATCAACAGCCTTGCAGTTGCAGGATGTTGGACATAAAATGCCTTCACTAAAACAAGCAGCTTCATGGGGTATTGTTTCCGGTGGTTTCGCCGGTCTTTATCAGGGTGGTGTGTATTATGAAAAAAAACAGGGTGAGAAACTGGAGAAATTAAAATTTCTATTTGAAGAATATAAACAACAGACAGGCTCTGATCGCAACCAGGGAGGGTTCTTTGAATAAAGCAGTAATATTTGGTGCAGGAAATATAGGACGTTCTTTTATTGGAAATATTTTTTCATCAAATGGATTAAGTGTTACTTTTATTGATGCAAATGAAGTACTTGTTAAAGAGTTAAATATAAAAAAAGAATACAAAATAATAATTAAAAGAAATAATAAAACTGATGAAGATATTCTGGTTAAAAATATTAAAGCTATACATAGTTCAGAAACAACTAAAATAATTAATTGCCTGGTTGAAAGTAATATCTGCGCAACATCAGTAGGGCAGGCTGCTCTTCCAAAGGTTATCCCTTTAATTGCTGAAGGGATTAAAATTAGAAACATGCAATCTCTACAGCCTCTGGATATAATAATTGCAGAGAACATAAGAAATGGAGCGGAATTTTTCAGGGAGCTGTTTAGAAAGAACGGTCTGTATGGCGATGAAGCCGGACTTATTGAAACAAGCATAGGCAAGATGGTTCCTATTATGACAGAAGCTGACCTTGAAAAAGACTCCCTGGTTCTTAATGCAGAAGAATACAATACACTTATACTGGATAGAAAGGGTTTTAAAAA
>DAOVSY010000079.1 GCA_030633365.1 Spirochaetaceae bacterium
ACAGCAGCATCCTGTAGGAAATACTGTAGGACCTCTATTTCCGGATATTGAATACAGAATAATTGGTAATGATGGTGCTTTAAAAGGACCAGGAGAAAAAGGAACTCTGTATTTAAAGGGCAAGATGAATATGAAAGGCTATTACAAACGTCAGGAAGCTACTGATGATGTTTTAAAAGATGGCTGGCTGAATACTGGTGATATATGTATTATGACTCATAATAAAGAAATTAGTATTGTAGGGCGTTCAAAAGAAACTATAGTTCTAATGGGTGGAGAAAATATAGAACCTGTTCCTATAGAGGATAAAATAAATGCATCGGAAGCAATCCTGCAGAATATGGTTGTAGGACAGGATAAAAAATTTCTGGCTGCTCTTATTGTACCAAACATGGAATTACTTGAAGAAATTGCAAAAGAAAAAGGTATTAGTTATGTTCCACCGGAAGATCTTCTTTCTGATCCTGAAATTCAGGAATTTATTCATAATGAAATACAGGCACAGGTAAGTACAAAAACAGGGTTCAAAAATTTTGAATGTGTTTTTAGGTTTAAACTTATGGAAAAACCATTTGAGGTTGGAACAGAGTTAACACAAACAATGAAGTTAAGAAGAAGTGTTATTGATGAACTTTATGCAAAAGAAATAAAAGCCCTTTTTAAGTAAACATTAAAAATGCAGTTTTTTCGTAACGATCTGGAGGGTCTTTTTGTAGAAAGACCCAACAGATTTATTGTAATTGCAGAAACTTCTGCCGGTACTATTAGAGCACACTGCCCTAATCCCGGCAGGCTTATTGAAATACTTACCCCAGGTAGAAAATTAATATTCCAAAAATCAGACAATCCAAAAAGAAAAACACCTTATAGTTTGGTTGCAGCCTACTATAAAGGTAAAATTATACCTCTCAATTCTGTAATGGCAAATAAAGCTGCTGCAAAGCTTGTAATACCTGTGTTATTTCCTAATGCAGAGAAAGTTATACCAGAACAGACATTTGGAAAAAGCAGGTTTGATTTCCTTATACAGGAGGGAAAACAAAGGACTTATCTTGAGGTAAAATCCTGTACATTAGTTGAAGAAGGAAGAGCAATGTTTCCTGATGCACCAACAGAAAGGGGTGCCAGACATACAAGAGAACTCATGAAAATTGAAAAAAATGAAAAAAATACTAATGGAAGGGTTCTTTTTATTATTACCCACGAAGATGCTGAAGTTTTTACACCTAATATGCATACTGATCCTAATTTTGCTTTTACCCTTAAAGAAGCAGTAAATACAATAAAAGTAGATTTTGCATCAATTAGATGTGATGCAAAGGGAAGAGCAAAACTGATAAATATCAAAGTTCCTGTTGATATGGAGCCTGTAAAATATGCAGAAGAGGATTCCGGGATTTATATGGTTATTGTAAAAATAGAAGAGAACAAAGCCATTCCAACAGGAAAACTTAAATATTCTGAATATAAATCCGGATACTATGTATATGCAGGTTCTGCTAAGACCAATTTATCTAAAAGAATAAAACGTCATTTAAACAGTAAAAAAAAGACTTTTCACTGGCATATAGACTACCTTACAGCTAATGCTGACAGTATAAAAGCATTTGGTATATATACAGATAAGTTTACTGAATGTGATATTGCAGAAGGACTTAAAAATACAGGAGGCAATGGAATTCCAAATTTCGGCTCCAGTGACTGCAACTGCTCTTCGCATCTGTACTATTTTAAAGAAAACCCTGTAAAAAACAGAGCGTTCCTGGATCTGCTGCATCATTTCAGACATTATTACAATAAAAAATAAATCCTTATTAAATAAATAATTAAAATCAACAAAGCTCCAATTAGAACTCTATATATCCAGGAAGGAAGGTAATTTTTTTTAGTAAGTACACTATTTTTAACTTCCTCCCCTATATAACCACACATGGGGCAGCTTTTTCTAAAAAGCTCCGGTCCTCCGGTAAAACCACAGGAAGGGCAGCGAACAGAAGAAAAAGTCTGGCCACAGCCAGGACAAACTTCCAGACCTGAAAGAACCTCCTTCCCACAGTTTTCACAATAAAAAGAGGGTTTAGCCATAACCTATTTTCTTCTTAAAGCAAGAATTGTAAGGTCATCAAACTGTTCATCTTCTTTAGCATGTGAAAACATTAAAGAATGTTCTCCCTCAGCAATATCCAGTTGATTGGAAAAAAACAGGTCAAATTCCATGAAGTGTTCTTTCATAAACTCCATTATATTACCATCAACTGATATTGTATCACCTGCTCCTGCTGAAGGGTCCTTGTACAATCTATAAACCCTTTCAATGGCAAGAAGAGCAATTACAGCCTCCTGGAAGGTACCTTCACAAGTACTAAAATCAAAGTTATAAACTTCATTGGAATACTCATTATGGAATTTAAAAAGTTCAAATTTATCTTTATTCAAAACTGCCTGTACAATTGCCTGCATCCTGGGAACACCAAACTCTTCAAAATCCTGCCCGGCTTTGTGAGTAGAATTTTCTACATGTTCATGTTCCTCATCTGCACATTCAAGAATTTTTAAATCTGAAGTTCTAAAATGACGCTGAGCTTCCTCAATTCCATCTGTGAACAGGAAGATAATATCACCAGGATCCATTTGATAAGGAACCAGCTTAAAACCTGCTGTCATTTCTACCATATCGTTAGGAAAAACACCTGCAGCAGGAGCCTCAGGAATTGTTTTAATCTCCATTTTGCCCTTACTTTTTTTATAAATATGAACCAGATTATCTCCGGCATTACAAAATATTGTTTTTCCTGTAAGTGTATCAACATAAACAATAATAAATGCAGCAAACCTTCCTTTAAAACCCATAGATTCAACAAGTTCATTAATTGAATAAACAAGCTGATCAATCTTAGGAATATCTGGTTTAAGTTTTAATTTTTTCTGAGCTGCAATAATTTTCCGCTTTTCATTATTTCTATTCCAATCATTAAAATAAGAATGAAAAATTGTAGCTACTGCAGCCATAATTAGAGAAGCAGAAACACCCTTCCCTGAAATATCGCACTTAATTACAGCAAACCTGTCTTTATCAAGTTCCAGAAAATCAAAATAATCTCCGGATACACCTTTGGCACCTTCATAGTAACCAAAAAACTCAACATATTCTGTATCCAGTTTTGCTATTGCAGTCTTTTCCCCTTTATCATCTTTCTCAAGAGGTAAAAATTGTTTCTGAACACCCTTACCAACCAATAACTCCTGATTAGCCAAAGCAGCTTTATAGAGCCCCTTGCTCATCTGGGTAACAGCTCCTGCCAGATCAGATATTTCATCATGTGTTTTTATATCTACTTTGAAATTTTTCAATTTAAGATGGTCAGTGGAGTCTCTTATTTCCTCTACTTTTCTAAGAAGATGATTAATAGGACTAATTATAATTGAAGCAAGAATAAGTGCACCTACAATTCCAAGGGTAATTGCAATAAGTGCAACATAAACTGATCTTTTTATTAGAGCATCTCTGGAAGTCTCAATCTCTTTAATTATCTCTTCTGTGGATATTTGAAGTCGAACAGTACCCTGATAATACTTTCCAGTCTGACCTCTCTGCTGATAGACTATAGGGCTGTAAAAAGTATATTCCGTAGCATTCGTAAGTATATTTTCCGGATCAAATTCCGGAACGGACCCAAAATAATTACCAATTTCTGTCAGTTTGTTATCAATTTTATCACTGAGCATAATTATTTCATCCTGCATCTTTCTAATTTCGTCTATATCAGATTCTGTCCTGGCTTTCCTGGATAGATCTGAAGCTATTCCCTGTAGACGTGCCAGCTCTGTAGATAAAACACCAAGGGTTGCAGATCCTTCAGAGTTTATTTTTTCTGCCAGCTTTGCAATGTTTTCAGAAAGAGCATCATTCATAGCCAGAGATCCTTCTACAAATCGGTTTCCACCTGGTAAACCGGCTATGGCATCCTCTTCCGACTTAAAGGATTCAAGATTAACTTTATCATCTATAGATTTATCATTTGTAACCCATAAATATTCTACAGCGCCATTATCGACAGTATCCAAACCTGGTCCTGATATAGTAAGAAAACGTGCAGCATCCATAGATTCAATCTGAGAAGGTAATCGCTTTAATTCAAGAGTGTTATTTTCCTGCAAATATTTTCCTGCAGAAGTATTTACACTGCTAATTAATACTTTTGTAGTTTGCGAAAGTGCATCTGTTAAATTTCTTTGTTGAGTGGAAATTGTAAAAACACTTAATGACCATGAAACCATAAGAACGACCAGGAGTACAAGAGACGTTACCAGAACTGCAAACTTTATTCTTAAACCCATACCACGTTTTTTCATATCCCGTAACCTCTCTATCTTCTTCTCAGATGGTAACTTTTTGTTATTTACCAAAGCATTTACTTCCATTTTTATCATTGAACCTTCCCGGGCAAGAGCAATAATACGAAAAAATGCAAAAATTAACATAAGACCCAGTAATATCATTACTACAGCAAAGAAAATTGTATTGACAGACAGTGTTAACAGTTTTCTTAATATAATATTAGAGTCTCTGTCATTATCCAGAATACTGAAGTTACCAAATTTAACAGTACCCGTTGATTCAAATTCAAGAATTTCCTTATTAAAAATAAGTCCTCTGGTGGGATGAATTAACCCTATATTATAAGAACCTTCATCAATTTCATTTATTGTTAGCCCAGTTATTTTCCTGTCTGATACTACATTAAAATATCCTGTTTCCGGTTCATAAATGTAATCATAGGGTTCCTGTTTATCTCTGTCGAGAATTATAGTAGAAATTTCCCCACCAACAGTAAAACCCCTGCCCAGTATATCCATAGTAATTATTCCAAGATCGTCCTGGTTGGCAGTCAGACTGGTAATATATGTAACAGGAACATACTTGTTCATTCGAAGATAAATTGTTTCAGGTTTTCCTCTATTTCCTACAGCATCAAATGAATTTACAGTAAAAGACCATAAGCCATTATCCTGATTATATAAATTAAAGTTTAAGTCACCGGAAATTGATCTCCCAGGTGTATCCAGAATATTAAAGTCCAGTAAAGATCCTTCATAATCTGAGCCTGCAAGATACTGTATTCTATAACTGTATCCTGCAGCAATTTCTCCAACAGGAGGAGACCATTTTAGTGAGCCTGTATTGGATAAAAGAAACCCGCTTTCATCAAGATCCAGATCTAAAAATGATACCTTCCCGGGAGGAGTAGTATCTCTGATAAACCTTGAACTGGAAGTATTTGACCAATTGCCTGCATAATCTACAGCTCTTACATGTGCATACCACTCTCCATCAGTATCCACTATAAAACTATTAAGACGATCATCCCTCCGACGAAGCATTATTCTTTGTGGTGCCACTCCATTTTGATTTCTGTCAAGAGAATAACTAAACCCCTCTATCCCGGATGAATCTGAGGGAAGATCCCAGCTAACTGTAAAAATATCCTGACTAAGAGCAGCAGTTCGAAAATTAACAGGAGAAATGGTTATATCAGGGGCTGTCTTATCCGGCATAAGGATGGTCAAACCAGAGTCTCCCCCTGTATCACTTTGCCAGATTATATTCATCTCATTTTCAGATACTAAAAATCTGCAGAAATTACTAAGACCACCTCCGGTTTGTCCCGGAATATCAATACCCAGCCATTCATTATTATCTTTGCCAGCCAGCACAACCTGTCCAATATTATTATACCAAAGAGCAACAGGATTTCCCTGTTCTAAATATATTTGCGGATTATTAACAGGATTAGTACTAATACCTGTACCCGTAATATGCTCAAAACTGCTTAGATTTTTATCAACAATATCAAGTTTACCATAATATGCCGATGCCTGGCCATTTCCAAGTTTACGCTCCCAGGAAATATAGATTTCGCTGCTGCTTTCTGTTAAAAAAACTCTTTGATTATCAAAATCTACAGATCTGTTTACATCTTTAGAAACATCAGTAATCCAGGAAGGAGAGGACCATGTCCGACCACTGTCTCTGCTTGATATATAATATAATTGATAAAATCTACTGTTTGATGGAGAAGCCTGAAAAACTACATGTTCAACTCCACGGTTAGAAACATGATATGGCAAATAAACATTTGATAAATCAAATGAAGAAACAAGAGGCAAATATTTCGACCAGGACTGTCCGTTTTCAGATACCGAATATGTTATTCCAAGGGAACTTTCCTGATTAAAAGAATTTGGATTACCAGCAAGAGGCTGGGTTACGAAAAGAATAAATTTTCCCTGATCTGTAATGAAAAGTTTTGGAGAGACTGTTGAAACATCACCTCCCCCTGGACTACCCAGAAGATTAAAAGAATTACCAGCATCTATTGAAGAATAGATAAGAATACCTGTTTCTGAATTAGCAATAGAGATATAGATACTCCCATTGTTATCTACTACAAGAGAGGAAACAGAGACTTTATCTCCAATAAAAGGAAATGGACCTAAAACCTCTTCATAAAGATTCCAGGCATTTCCACCATCCTTAACCATTAAAGAAATACTGATTAAACCCTGATCTCCGGAGCCTTTATTAAATTCCTGCCACATTATAACACTTAAATTTGAAGATGAAGCAGTAAGGGGGAACCAAACATTCCTGCTGCTTAGTATTTCAGGATTTTCCCAATATATATCCTCAGCAGTAATTATCATACCCGGGAGTAATAATAATATACTTATAAAAATGAAGGTTAATTTAGTCATAAATTTCTGTTTCATTAAATCCTTGCTTCTACCTTTGTCTTTAAATCGTTAAGTTTAGAGCTTTTCCTGTTTTCAGGATTATTCCACAATTGATTAATTATTATATTTGCCTCTAAATATCTACCTTCAATATAAAGAGATTCTGCATATCTTAACTGTTGTGTATCCGAAGTTGACATAGCAACCTGACTTATTACACCCGTACTTGTTCTAATCCTGTCCATAAGAAGTGCTGCAGCATTATAATCACTGTTTATCTGTATGGCTTCTTCAAGATATGCAAGAGCTATAGGAAACTGTGCTCTATTATCAGCATTTACTATTTTCAGGGCTTGTGTATACAGCTGGGTAGCTCGTTTAATATCCACCTGTGCAGGGGGTTTAATTATTCTGCCAGCTGCAATACCTGAATTATATACTGCAGTTTTTATTCCAGGATAATCAGGGTTAATTTCATATAATGCCAGGAGATCATCATCTGCCGTTTTGGGATCACTTGCAATATTACGTAATGCTGTATCATACATAGATTTGAAAAAATTCTTAAATGCATCCTGCTGAGTATATTCCAAAATTTGAAGATACATAACACTGGCTTTGAAATTACGTGGAAATGGTGTCTTTACCAACTCAATATTTTTAATAGCTTCATTAAAGTGAATATCTGCTTCGGCCTTACTTCCAGATTTTAGAAAAATCTTACCTTTCTCATATTCTTCCTGAACAATATTAAGTATAGATATTATATCAGGATAAAGAGGATCTGTTAGAGCAATCTCTCTGCCACTGGTAGCTTCCAAAGCTCTTTTAATTTTAATTAGCCAGTTTTCTATTTCCGGATTACTCTCTTCATTTGTAACTTTATATCTCTCCTGAGCCTGTTGAAATGACTGTTCTGCTTTAATAAATTCCTGTAGATTATAGAAATCCTTCCCCCGGGTAATAAGAGCTCGTACCTCTCTGACAATCTGACTATTTAGAGATAAAGTAATATTTGAATCCAGTTTTGTAAGTTCTATATTCAATAAAGCTCTTACATCTTCATCTTCTCTAAACCCTAACGATTTTAGATAAAGAGATTCCGCTTCATAGTATTTTTTTCTGGCTCCATCAAAATCACCCCGGTCAAATTTTGAATAGGCTTCATCGAGTCGTAAATTTCCAAAACTATATGCATCATCCGCTTCATCGTTTAAGACCTTAGCCCTGCTAAACAGTTTCTCTATAGCTATTTTTTTTGTAACTATGACATCCCGAAGCTCTGATGCTGATTTAAGAAGTATATCAATTGATGCATCAGTTTTTTCAAGAGGATTATTATTATCCAAACTAAGAATGATTTCTTCCAGTTTAAGATCCGCTTCTTCAAGATCTGTTTTAGTATTTGTAAGCAACTGTACAGCACGATCAGGTCTTTTAACCTTTAATACAAGACCATTTATAGTCTCTTCTACACCTTCAATATAATTTTCTGATGTTAATATAGGTTCACTGGAATTTTCTACTAGCAATCTTTCCGGTCGGATTCTTAATGTCAAAATTCTTTCTTCGGCTCTAATCTCTGCTACTAACAGTTTTTCTTCCAGAAGAGCCTTGTTATCCTTTAATTCCAAGAGTGCATCGTTAATTAATGTCAGATCCAAATTTGAATTTTTAGTACTAAGATTTCTGTTTGCATAGGCAATAATAGTGGTTTCAATATTTGACAAATTATCACGAAACCCATTCATACTTGACCTGGCTTCTTTAATATCAGTAATAATTCCAGAAGCATCAACAGTTTTAACCAGACCATTTATTTCTTCAGAAATATTAGATAATTTTGTATATATACTTGCAAATTCATATACAGCCTGAGCAAATAATAAATTAGGGAGTTCACTATTAATAAACTTAAGGCCATTATCCTGGAAAACTAAATTATTATCCAAATAAATTTTATCACTTCTAAGTTTCAGAACATCAACAACAACAACTGCAATTTTAGCTGCATCCTGTAAAAAAATTCTTGCTATTTCAAATGAAGAATCTTCAAACTCTTTTACAGCATCTGTATAAAGTTCTTCCAACAGGGATGTTATTAATGTTGAAATACTTCTCTGATTTTCTTCCCAAACAATACTGAGAACACCGGCAATACCTTCCTCAGTAATAATTCCTGAACGCCCAACAGTTAAAACTCTATTCACTGAAATATAAGGAATATCAGATTCATCATCCCTCTGGGCAGAAGCTCTAAGATTATCAAGTTTTTCAGCATTTTCTTTTAATATACTCCAGTAATTTCCAGCTTCCAGCAGGACTAAAGCATAATCACTATATCCATTTTCCAGTGCAAATATATTTCCACTCTTAATTATATCAGCATAAATTTTTGATTCATCCAGGACTGTACTGTAAAGGTTCAAAAAATTATCTGCAGCCGTTAATATTGTATTTTGATAACTGTTAACCTGATCTTCTACAATATTTCCATACTCTTTTTCTAAATATAATTCCTTATGTAATTCAAAACCTGTAAAATAAGTATCAATCGCTTCAGGATATTCTTTTTTTTCTATATGATCAGATGCCTTATTCATAATATTTATATAGGTTCTATCATTTACAGCAAATAGAATTGATTTTCTGGCCTGGGCAAAAGCTGCTACAGCTGCCTTATTAGGATTTTTATCAAGACTTTCCATCTCTCTGATAATAGTATATGCACTATCCTGATCTATAGTTTCACCAGGAGGCGGGTCAAGAATAACTATCAGCTGTTCATAAAGTTTATTGTAGCTGTCTCTGACTTTGCTGATTTTTTGAATTAGCTTTTGTGCCTCTTCAAATTGATCAGGGTTTTCTCTCATAATCTCTGTTAAAATTAAAATAGCATCATTGTACTCTCTCTGTTCAACCAACTCCAGAGCAAAAGGTATCCTGTCCTCTTTTTGACCACCTGCATATAAATTTAGCGGTATTAGAGTAAAAACCAGGAGAAGAAGATAAGTAACTTTACTGTTGCTATTAAAAAACACTAATTAAATATACCCCGATGTACCCTATTTTCGGCATTTTTTATGCCAAGACTTATCAATATCTACTGTTATTACATAAACTTATGGATTAAGGCATTGGATTGTAGTATACTTTTTGTGATGAAAAAAAAACTTTTAGGTACACTATTACTCCTCTGTTCACTTACTTTGGTCTCTGCAGACTTAGCTGATTTTTACTCCTCTTTTTCAGACCTTTCAAGTTTACCCTTTTTTTCAGATAAAAACACAGGTTTAACAGCCTTTCCAACACTTCTTATCCCAATGGGGGGATTATACGAAGGAATGGGAACTGCATATACAGCAGTTTCTTCTGATTCCGGATATATTGAATCAAATCCTGCAGGCAGCTCTATTCTTGATTATACAGAGTTGACTCTTAATCATAATAACTGGATTGCAGATACCAATATAGAGGGT
>DAOVSY010000328.1 GCA_030633365.1 Spirochaetaceae bacterium
AAAGGATATATCTTCATATTGAGACAGAAGAGAGCGGTTTCGCTTTTCCATCATAGCAAGAAATTCTATAGGTATTGAAGAGTTTGTTCTTATGGTATTTAAAAACTCTTTTTGATCAATCCTCCATATAATTGAATCTTTTCCACTAAAAGCAGATGCAGGATTATCCCCCTGATCAAGTACTGCAACTTCATTAAACATACTTACTGGGGTTAACACATGCAGGGTATGATATTGCCCTTCAGGACCGATTTTTTTTAAATAAACCTCACCGTCAATAAGAACAAACAGACCGGCGCATGACATTCCTTCTTCAATTATTGTTTCACCTGGTAAGTATTTTTTAGTATTTCCAGCTTGTATTATTCTTTTTTGTTCTGAATAAGATAATTCAGCAAAAAATGATATACTGCTCATTCTTGATATAAGATCAGGGATGTCCGTCATGCAATATCCTTATATACAAACCTTCTATTAGATATTATCAATAATAAATTAACCTATTTAGATATTCAAGCCATTATATTGAATCCTGGTATTTTAGACAGCAGGCAACTGATTTTATGGAAATTTTGCTATATAGTATAATTATAGTATAATTAAAAACTTTTATCTGGATTTTCTGTAATAACCATGTTAGTGTGTTTAATCAAAAATTTACGAATGATTATATTAGGTAAGGAAGGTTTATGGACATATTTAGCTGGACATTACTCATAGTAGCAGGAGGAAGTTTCCTTGCTCTGAGTTATGCGGTAATAAAAACAAAATGGATATTCAAACAGCCTGTAGAAGACCCCAGGCTTAAAAGAATAGGTGGTTATGTTGCTGATGGAGCAATGGCATTTATGATGCGGGAATATAAGGTTTTAATACCCTTTGTTCTTTTTGTTACTGCATTTCTTGCTATAGCAAATAAAGGCGCATTGAGATACCAGGCTGTTGCGTTTGTTCTTGGAGCCTCTGCTTCTGCACTTGCAGGGTTTATAGGTATGAAAGTTGCCACAGCAGCTAATACAAGAACAACACATGCTGCTCAGGGAGGGTTGATACCTGCTCTTAAGGTTGCATTTACAGGTGGAAGTATTATGGGAATGAGTGTTGTTGGATTATCAACACTGGGATTCCTTATTCTTCTTTTTCTTGGGAAAAATATGTTTGGTTCTTCAATATCAGCCCTTTCAGATCAAATCCTTCCAATTATTACCGGGTTCAGCCTTGGAGCAAGTTCTATGGCTCTGTTTGCAAGAGTTGGTGGTGGTATTTTTACCAAAGCCGCTGATGTTGGTGCAGATCTTGTTGGAAAAGTTGAAGCAGGTATACCTGAAGATGATCCCAGAAATCCTGCAACTATAGCAGATAATGTTGGTGATAATGTTGGTGACGTTGCCGGTATGGGAGCAGACCTTTTTGAGTCCTATGTTGGTTCTATAATTGGTGCCATGGTTCTTGGTATAAGTATTGCAGCCAGCGATGCTTACAGGTTGAAGCTGGTTGTTTTTCCTCTTCTTCTTGCGGTTGCTGGTATTGTTGCAGCTATGATTGGAATAAGTTTTGTTCGTGTTAAAGAGGGTAAGTCACCTCAGGCTGCTCTTAATAAAGGAACATTCGGAGCTGCTGGAATTGCTGCTGTTTTTTCTTTTCTTCTAAGCTACTTTTTTCTTGGAGAAAGTGCTGATAACGGTGGTATAGGTTATTTAAGTATATTTCTTTCTTCTGTTATTGGTATGGCTGCAGGTACATTTATAGGTATCATTACAGAATATTACACAGGTACAGATACTAAGCCTGTAAATAAAATTGTAAAATCCTGTGAAACCGGAGCTGCTACTACTTTAATTACAGGAATGGGTATTGGAATGGCTTCAGCCTTTCCGCCAATTCTAATAATTATTGCAGCAATCCTAGGAAGTTTTTCTTTTGCAGGACTTTATGGAATTGCCATTGCTGCTTTGGGAATGCTGATGACTCTGGGTGTGCAGCTTGCAGTTGATGCATATGGTCCTATTGCAGATAATGCAGGTGGACTTGCAGAGATGTCAGAATTTCCACATGAGGTAAGAGAAATTACAGATGAACTAGATGCTGTAGGTAATACAACAGCTGCAATTGGAAAGGGTTTTGCAATTGGTTCTGCAGCTCTTACTTCAATAATTCTATTTTCTGCTTTTAGACAGCAGGTTGGTGTTGGCGTTATTGATCTAATGAACCCATTGGTTATCTCTGGAGTTCTTCTGGGAGCTGTACTCCCTTATTTGTTTTCCTCAATGGCTATGAAAGCCGTTGGTGAAGCTGCTTTTGCAATGATAGAAGAAGTTCGTAGACAGTTTAGGGAAAAACCGGGTATTCTGGATGAAACAGAAGAACCTGATTACAAAAGATGTGTTGATATATCAACATCTGCCGCATTAAGGGAGATGATACTACCTGGTGTCATTGCAGTAATTACACCTGTTTTGGTTGGATTTATTGCCGGCCCCAAAATGCTTGCAGGTACTCTTATAGGGGTTACAGCTTCCGGTGTAGTATTAGCTATTTTTATGTCAAATGCCGGTGGAGCATGGGACAATGCCAAAAAGATGATTGAGGGTGGCGCAAGCCAGGGTAAAGGTTCTGAAGCCCATAAGGCTGCTGTTGTTGGTGATACTGTAGGAGATCCTTTTAAGGATACTGCAGGACCATCATTAAACATTCTAATAAAACTAATGGCAATTATATCTTTAGTAATTGCTCCAATGCTTAAGAATTTCTGGGGGTTATAATAGTATGGAATATAAAAATAGATTATACATGGTTCTTTATCCGAATCAGTCATTAATTGCTTCTCAGTACGATCCGGATATGTTTGCAAGACATTACACCTCTGGTTCCAGCCGGCATTATTCGGGCAAGCTTATTTTTGCAGAAGTTGATGCAGATTATAGAAATGATTTTTTTGATATTGAAAATATATTGAAAGATCTTAAGTCACATTCAGATGGAAGACCAAAGGCTACGAAATTTGTTGCATCCTACAGAGTTCTTGAGCATTTTTAAGTATCTGCGTTGGGAAATCTTTATCTCTCAACAGAGGAAGGTCACTGTATAGGTATTGAAAAGGGTGGATGTAAGGATCATCAGGAAGGATTTATTCGTGTATATGCTGAGATTGCTCCTATGCATATGCTTGTAATGTCCAGATTAACACCACCTGAATTTGGTAAGAGAATTACCGATCCTACTAATAATAAGAGTGCTCCTGCTCAGTTTTTTACACAACTTGATTTTAATCCGGTTGAATTTATTAAAGAGTTTGAAAAAAACCCTTTTAAACCATCTCCAGTTCCATCTATGCATCCTTCTACTATTAGAGACGGGTTTAATGAGTTGATGTCCCACCCCACTAAAAAAACAAAAGGGATGGCTTTGGACAGCAGTATGGATAATATCTCTTATCGTCTAATAAGGAATGGGTTCACCTTTGCCGCAAAAGGTGAATGTTTATTTTACCCTATTCCGGGTTCCAGTGAGATTGAAGCTGAAAACTTTAAGTTCTGGCGTACTATGTAAAAACTTCAATATTACGATTTTATCAACCGCTGGTCATAGTTTGATCAGCGGTTTTTTTCCAGGAATTTAAATAAAGTAATAATACATATGCTAACTAAAGCAAGTAATGCTGAGTAAAAATATGCTGCTTCTGTATTTCCGCTTACGACTGAATCCCAAATTGCCAGTGGTATTGTTTTTGTTCTTCCTTCAATATTTCCTGCTATCATCATTGTAATACCGAATTCTCCAAGACCTCTTAAAAATCCCAGGAGAAGTCCTCCCAAAATACCATTTATTGAAAGCGGAAGTAGTATATGTATAAATATTTGCCATTTGGAAGCACCTGATATTTCAGC
>DAOVSY010000345.1 GCA_030633365.1 Spirochaetaceae bacterium
ACAACAGAAGAGAATCTTTTGGCAAGTGCTGCTGGTGAGAATTATGAATGGACAGAAATGTATCCTTCTTTTGCAGAAACTGCAAAGAAAGAAGGTTTTGAACAGATAGCAGATGTATTTGAAGCTATTGCTGTGGCAGAAAAACAGCATGAAAAACGATTTAATGAAGTAAGGGCAAATATACTGGAAAGCAGTGTTTTTAAGAAAGAAGCTGCAGTTACCTGGCGATGCAGAAATTGTGGTTATATTTTTGAAGGAACAGAAGCTCCTTCAATTTGTCCAGCATGTGCACATGCCCAGGCTCACTTTGAACTACTTGGTGAAAATTGGTAAAACGATAAAATGGGCGGAACGAAGTTCCGGGGCTGATCGTAGGTAGATAAGGAGAAAGTTATGGCTAAACGAAATGAAGTTTATAGATGTGCAGAATGTGGAAATATTGTTGAAGTTGCTCATGGTGCAGGTGGTGTTTTAGTTTGCTGTGGCAAACCAATGAATTTGCTTCCCGAAAAATCAGCAGACTCAGCAACAGAAAAGCATGTTCCCGTTATTGAAAAAATTAGCGGTGGTTATAAAGTAACAGTGGGTAGTACTCTTCATCCTATGGCTGAAGATCACTGGATTGAGTGGATTGAATTACTTGCAGATGGTAAATCATATACTCAATACTTAAACCCAGGCGATGAACCAATAGCGGTTTTCATGGTAGATGCAGAAAAAGTAACTGCAAGAGAATATTGTAACAAACACGGTTTGTGGAAAACTAAATAATACGGGCGGAACGTAGTTCCGGGGACCCGTATTTATTTTAAGCGACAGAGATTTTCCGATGTTGAAAGTGATCAAGCTTTTTGCTTGCCAATATAATCAGAGGAAAGTGCTCGAAAGCGTTAAGAAAAATAAATAATTAGGAGAAAAATTATGAAGTATGTATGTGGCGTTTGTGGGTATGTTTATGACCCGGCAGAAGGTGATCCGGATAATGATATTGTAGCAGGAACTACATTTGAAGCTCTTCCGGAAGATTGGGTTTGCCCTCTATGTGGAATTGGCAAAGATGAATTTGCTCCAGAAGAATAGATTAGTTTAATTTTTACGAATGTGTTCAAGAGAGAATGGAAAAAAGGGATAGGATCTAATAATATGTTGGATTCCTGTCTCTTTTTTACCATTATATAGGGGTAATAAATGAAAGCAGTGAAAATGTCTGAGGGTATCTATAGAATTGGGGCCAATATTAAAAATGGTGATATGTTTGAAGGGATGTGGCCTATTCCCGATGGTGTCTCCTTAAACTGTTATATTGTTTTAGGTGAAAAAAAAGCACTTATAGATATGGTTGATGACTGGAATAATGCACCTGGTCAGATAAAAGAGCAGTTAGATTCAATTTCTATGGCAATTGAAGATTTTGACTATCTTATTCTTAACCATATGGAGCCAGATCATATAGGCTGGTTGGATGAGTTTGTTAAAATAAACCCAAATGTTCAAATTATAACAACACCAAAAGGTGTTGATCTTATAAAAGCATTTTGTGGTATTACAGAAAATGTAACTGCAGTTAAGAGTGGTGATACTCTGGATCTTGGAAATGGTAAGATTCTATCCTTTACTGAGATTCCAAATGTCCACTGGCCCGAAACTATGGTAACTTATGAAGCTAATTCAGGAATCTTATTTTCCTGTGATGCCTTTGGTTCTTATGGAGAGGTTCACGAAGCAGTTTTTGATGATGAACTTTCTCAGGAGCAGCATGAATTTTATGACAGGGAATCTCTTAGATATTATGCAAATATAATTGCTACTTTTTCTGTTTTTGTTTTAAAGGCAATTGATAAATTAGCTGGTCTGGATATAAAGATGATAGCTCCCTCTCATGGGATTGTATGGAGAGAAAACCCTGGAGTTATTGTAGAGCGATATAAACAGTATGCCGAATTTATGAATGGTAAAGGGCTTCCTGAAATAACTCTTATCTGGGGCAGTATGTATGGGTTTACAGAAAAGGTAGTTAGTTCTGTTGTAAAAGGTATACGTTCAGAATCTGTACCTGTACATGTTCATAGAGTGCCGGAAGAGAATGCTTCCTGGGCTTTGGCCAATGCCTGGAAATCTGCAGGTCTTGTTTTTGGAATGCCCACGTATGAATATAAGATGTTTCCTCCAATTGCTGGAGTAGTAGATGTTTTTGAGGATAAACGTGTCTGGAATAAAAAAGTTTTTCGTTTTGGTTCTTTTGGCTGGTCCGGAGGTGCTCAAAAAGATTTTCTGGAGAAAACAAAAAAACTAAAATGGGAATTTATTGAGCCATTGGAATGGCAGGGTGAAGCAGATGAAGAGGCTCATAAAATAGCCTTTGAAAGAGGTGCTGAACTTGCAAGAATGATAAAAAAAGCGGAGTAATAAATGTTATTGGATTATTTAAAAGAGTTTTCGCCTGTAATGCAGGCTTTATTTGGTACACTTTTTACATGGGGTATGACTGCAGTAGGTGCTGCTTCTGTATTCCTTTTTAAAACTATAAGTAGAAAGGTTCTTGATGGTATGTTGGGCTTTGCTGCAGGAGTTATGATAGCCGCCAGTTTCTGGTCTCTACTTGCTCCTGCAATAGAGTTATCTGAAGAGATGGGACTTATACCATGGGTTCCTGCATTAGTGGGCTTTCTATTTGGAGGTATATTTCTAAGATTTGCAGACAGACTTCTTCCCCACCTTCATATGAGTGAACCTATTGAACATGCAGAAGGAGTAAAAACTTCTCTACATAAAACAACATTACTGGTCCTTGCAATTACTTTACATAATATACCAGAAGGCCTGGCAGTTGGTGTTGCATTCGGAGCAGTGGCAGCTGGTATCCCTTCTGCTTCTCTTGCAGGTGCTGTTGCCCTTGCTATTGGTATTGGTATTCAGAATTTCCCCGAAGGACTGGCAGTTTCAGTTCCCTTGCGACGGGAAGGGTTTTCCAGAAGAAAAAGTTTTTTCTACGGTCAGCTGTCTGGAGTTGTAGAGCCTATTGCCGGAGTCCTTGGTGCACTTGCTGTAGTTATGATGCGACCAATTTTACCTTATGCTCTTGCTTTTGCCGCTGGTGCAATGATATTTGTTGTCGTAGAAGAAGCTATTCCTGAGTCCAGTGCTGCAGGGAATACTCATATTGCTACATTAGGAGCTATGATTGGATTTGCAGTTATGATGTCTTTAGATGTGGCATTGGGTTAATAAGATATATTATTATACTTACTTGCGTTTTGTAAGACTATAAGCAAATTTTTCAAAAATTTCTTTATCGTATTTACCCTGTTTTACCTCCTCATTAAATAGCCGCAAGGTTTCCATGGGGCTTATAGTTGGACGATGGTGTCTATTGTCATTTGTAAGAACTTCGTAGGAAGATATTATTCCAAGAATTTTGCCCAATTCCGAAATTTCTGTTTTCCCTTCAGGATATCCACTTCCATCAAGCTTTTCATGATGATCCATAACCCCTTCATTTATTAGTTGAATATCTATTCCAGTGTATTTAAGAATATCCACTCCTAAAGCAAGGTGTTTTTTTAATTTATTAAATTCAAAATCAGTAAGCTTCCGGTTTGAATCGACAATTTCTTCGGGTATTTCTGACATGCCAAGATCATGGACTAAGGCAGCTATTCCCATTTGCTGGGTAATTTCTGGTGAATAATTATTATAAAAACAGTAGTTTAAAGTTAACGCCATTACGTTGACTGAATG
>DAOVSY010000531.1 GCA_030633365.1 Spirochaetaceae bacterium
ATATTAAGAGATATGGGAACTCCAATGTTAATTCATCAGCCTTCATATTCAATGCTGAACCGCTGGATTGAAGAGGGTCTTCTGGATACACTTGAAAAAGAGGGAGTAGGATGTATAACATTTTCGCCCTTAGCACAGGGTATGTTAAGCGACAGATACCTAAAAGAAGTTCCTGTAGATTCCAGAGCAGGAAAAAGTGGAACTGCCTTAAGTAAGAATCTCCTTACAGATAAAAATATCTCAAATATAAAAAGTTTAAACTCTATTGCAGAAGGCAGGGGACAAACTCTTGCACAGATGGCTCTTGCCTGGAACCTGAATAAATCTCAGGTTACTTCTGTTTTAATAGGTGCCAGCAGTGTAGAACAAATTGAACAGAATGTTGGTGCTCTTAAAAATTTAAACTTTTCTGCTGATGAACTTAAAGAAATAGATAAATATGCTTTGGAAGGTGATATTAATTTATGGTCAACTTCCAGTGACGCTGGTTGATTTTAAATTGCCCCTGTATTTACAGGGGCAGTTTTTTATTTATTTTCTTAATACTTTTTACTAAATAATCCTCATATTTATCAATTATCTTAAATTTTCCAATATTAATAAGAGGTTTATTTTTCCCATGGAAGTCAGATCCACAAGTCATTAAAAGAGAATCTTTTATAAGTAAATCAGCAAAATACTCCATTTGGCTGGTATTATGATAATTATTAAATACTTCCAATCCTTCGGCTCCCTTTTTGAGTAGTTCAATTACCACTGCTTCTTTTCCTTTTAAATTCATTCCTGGATGGGCAATTATGGGAATACCATTATTGCTTTTTACTAATTTAATGGCATCATTAAAATCCATATACTTTATTTTTACATAGGCCGGGTTCCCCTGGGCAAAAAAATCATGGTAGAAATTAATATAAGGCATATCACTTCTTTTCCCACCATTCATATAAGGTGATAATAATTTATTCGAATGATATTTTTCGTTTGTAAGTAAAACTTCAGCGATTAATTCACCACAGGGTAATTTATCTTGTGCTTTTTTTAATACTTCATCTTCTGTAATTTGGATCCCCAGACTGTTAAGGTTTTTAATCATTTTCGGAAATGAATCCATTACTTTCTTTTTGACGGATTCTTCCAATACTTTAAAATCATTACTCTGCCAGTTAATATTATATCCTAATAGATGAAGATCAATACCGTTATAAGAACAATCAATTTCAATGCCAGGGATGTAATTAATTCCTGATACTAAACTCAGTTCAACAGCTTCATAATTTGCCTTTACAGAATTATGATCTGTAATTGATAGAATATTTATTTTATTTTTTGCACCAGTATTAATGATCTCCTTAACTCCAAGCTCACCATCAAGACTGTATTTTGAATGAATGTGCAAATCTATTATATTCACATTCTATACTTTTAATATCAACATTTTACAGGATTTACAGGGGCAATCAATTTCATTTCGAAAAGAAAGCTAATAAACTCTTCAATTTCATCAAACTCAATATTTAAAAGTTTTATAATTTCATCAATAGAATATTCTCCTGTAAATTTTTCTATTACATTATAGAGGTACTTTTCTATTGATATAGTTTCTACTTCAAAACCATTATTAAAAATAATAGCATAAGATTCTTCACTACTATAGTTCTTTACAAAATTCTTAATATTTATCATTCCCTGTTCTGCAAAAAGATTTATATCATAGGAAAAAACCTCTGTTTTAAGGTTTGGATTTCTTATAAATCTTTCATTAAGAGAAAAAGCTCCATTATTTTTCCTATTATTTAATTCAACATTAGAATATAAAGCTTCTGAATAGATATTATGGAATTTACATATATCCAAGGCAATTGATAAATATTCTGTTTTGTTATTTTTATCAAATATGTATACTAAAAATTTATATTGAAGATTATAGGGGTTTTTAAGAGCTGGGTTATTTATTAGAAATGTACTGAACTCACTAAAAAACTTTGCCGGTCTAATATTAAGAACATCAACAACTGAAAGAAACCAGGGGGCAGATTTACCTTTGTTATAAAAAATATCTACAGCATCTGCAATTGTTTCAGATTCTGATAATTCATGTTTACTATACTCTGGGCTTGAAATAACAGAATATGGAACTTCTTTTTTAAATTTTAGATTAAAGTGTTCAGCCCTTTCAAACAGAACAGTACCTGGGAAAATTGATAATCTAAAAATATCCAGATGGTTGGGAATCTGATAAAGGGCATAATCCAGACTATCTAAAAATCCATCCAGAGTATCACCAGG